>JAQWNP010000015.1 GCA_029268515.1 Phycisphaerales bacterium
TCATCCCATTGGTCAGAACATCAAGGACCTTCATGCCACCGGCACCAAGACCAAGTGGATCATCGCCAACCCACCCGACATCAACTTGATGGATCCTAAGAACATCGCCTCGGCACTGACGTCAGGTGCGCAGCGTGCCAATACGGAAGCCAAAGATATTGAAGCCTTCTGGGCGTAAATCAGATACGTTTAAAATGCTGCGTGCCTAATACAGAGCATAGCCCTTCAGCAAAGCAGTGAGTCTTAACATCTAGATCTGATATGACCCAACCTACCCTACCGATAGGTACTGATTAACCGTACGCCCCATCCTCGCAAGTCAACAAAACCTGAATTCAGTAATGCGAACCAATCTAGGAGTTACTGTCGATATTCTTAGCCCGTGTAAAAAAGTTCCCTAGTCACGGATTGAATCAACAATATCCTCTACGCTTTTGGGTTGCGCCCTTTTACCGATAGCTGCCGCTAGCCTAACCAGGCTAAGTGGATCATCGCCAACCCACCTGTATCTGAGCTGCAATGGTCGAGCCATCTTCGATGATCGATTTACCTCACCCCTGAACCATGCCCGGCGCTCGCTGAGAGTTGCTTTCATGAAACTGATAGCGAATCTTCACCTTAGCATGGCTTGTAATCCAACCTATTAACTCGATGGCCTACACACCATCCTTCGTATCAACACCATTCACGCTATCGCCTTAGGACAATAGAACACGACCCTGATCAATGACCAGGGCCGCGTAGAAGAGAGTATTCGAACGTCAACAGTTACGGCAAGTCAACTGGGATGAGCACGCGATTGATCGAGTGAACACGACCATTGCTGGCACGAATGTTGAATGGCCAAGTCACTGATGGGTTTCGGAGATTTGGATCGTTATCGATTAGTGTAAAGAAGAAGGGTTGGAAGGTGGCTCCAGCAGCAAGCGTCGTCAAAGGCTGCTGCAAAAAGGTCGCAAAGATCAGATTGATTGGACGGATATTGCCGTCAACGACGTGATAAAGAAGGATGTCAGTCAATACTGGAATTGGATCGCCACCACCGAGTTCTGTAAGAGCGCCAACAAGGAATAGCCAGATTGCCTCTTCGTCATAACCACCTTCGTAACCAAGATCACGAGCAAGACGGAAAAAGGCCCTGTCATTTGGAGCAAAGAGGGTCAGTGTCACGTCTGGATCGGCAAGTGCTTCAGCGAGCCCAGCGGTTACCACGGCTGTCAGCAGAATGTCATAGTCGCGCTTTTTGTTATCGAATTCGCCACCACTTCTAGAGATGACAATATCTGTGATGGTGCCATTACCAGAAGATGCTTGGGCTTGCGGGACAGCAATGAATGAGATGGCAGCAACAACGGCGCAACAGCATGTACGTAGGGATAGCATGGGGGAAAACTCCTGTGTTCGGGATCTGGGGGGTTTGAGGGGGACAGACGCCCTAACGGCGTCACATTCAGTCAAGTAGTTCTAAGGGGCATAAATCGTTCAAATCGTTCAATTAGTTAGGAATATACCCTCTGTAACAGATGAGTCAATAGGTTATTTGTAAATATATCGTTCAAATCGTTCTCTCTGGTGTATTGGCAAAATGGATGCCTATGCACGATGGGGGGCGTCTGATGACCTCTTTGCCGATCAGCTACACGCCAACGACCCGCGGTTTAATTGACTTAAATCGCCAGCGACAGCGGCTTCTTGATGCCTACACTGAAACCACAGAAAGTGAGGCTGACCATGTCGGGTTTTCATAGCGTTGTCATTGGAGGAGCTGGCGGTATTGGTCGAGCGCTTGTTCCTCGACTCCGAACCGCAGGACACAATGTCACCATCATCAGTCGTGATGGTGATAACCATGAGAACCTTGATGCAAACTGCATCGTTGGTGATGCGCGAGATATTGATGGACTGACCACAATTGTTCAGACAATTGGTGCAAGTCAACCCGTTACTGGAATGGTTTGCCTAGCTGGATCTATTCTCCTCAAACCAGCGCACATGACTTCCGCAGCGGAATGGTCACACACGCTTGAAACAAATCTGACGACTGCTTTTGCTTGTGTCCATGCTGCAGGAAAATGCATGCGCGGCGGTGGAAGTATTGTGCTGACTTCAACCGTTGCGGCTCACACTGGATTGCCAAATCATGAAGCAATTGCCGCTGCCAAGGCTGGAGTAGAGGGACTCACGAGAAGCGCGGCTGCAACATATGCAAGCCGAGGCCTTCGATGTAATGCTGTTGCGCCGGGGCTTGTTGATACCCCATTAGCAAACCAGATCACTGGATCGGAACGTGCTCTCGAGCACTCAAGAAAAATGCATCCGCTCGGACGTATTGGACAACCAGCTGATGTTGCAGCTGCCATTGCATGGCTTCTGTCGAGTGAAAGTGACTGGGTCACTGGACAGGTACTGGGCATTGATGGAGGTTTGGGGCAGACGCGGGCTCAATCCAAATGAATAAGAAGTATGTCGCACCATGGATGACTCCAGTGCTCATCCTAGCTGGCCTCTATAACATTGCGTTTGGTGTTTGGGTTGTTTTATGGCCTCATTGCGCCTTTGAGTTGGTTGGCATGGAAGTCCCCCGCTATCCATTTCTCTGGCAATGCATCGGAATGATCGTTGGTGTTTATGGATTGGGCTATTTAGCCTCAGCTCGCCGTCCACTACGCCACTGGCCCATCATTATGGTGGGACTGCTTGGAAAAATACTCGGGCCAATTGGTTTCTTACAAGCAGCATTGAGTGGATCGATTACTTGGTCATTCGGCGTCATCATTATCACAAATGATCTCATATGGTGGCTACCCTTTGCACTCTTACTTCGGGCCGCTTGGCTCAACTCAACCGCATTAGTTCTCGATAAATCTCAGGATCAGTAGCGCCTTCCGTACCGAACACAAGCACGCGACTGTCTTCCGTCAACGCGAGTTGCTGCCAGAGGGCTTTATTTAAACGGGCCTCTGTCAAACCCGCTAAACCTGCAACGGCTGACTCTCCTGCAACGATTGAATAATCCTGAGCAAGCCTGCGCATCAATGGTGCAACCGGATCATCTGTGATTGTAAGAAATTCATCGGCAGCTGACTCCAGGATCGGCCAGGCAATCAAGGAGACCTCGCCACAGGAGAGGCCTGCCATCACACTCTCCCGCTTAATATTCACCGAGCGCAAACCACGAGCATGGGCACTCTCATAAAGACATGCCGCAGGCTCAGGTTCAACAATAATGAACGCCGGCTTATGAGCTCCATAATGGCACCACATGTCCAGGCACACGGCACCAGCAAGTCCCCCGCAACCTCCTTGTATAAACACATGTGTCGGTGGTGCTTGAAGTGGCCACTGAGACATGACCTCTTGGGTCATCACGGTATAGCCAGCCATGACACTTCTTGGAATCTCTAGATATTCTGGCCATGATGTGTCAGAAACGATCAGCCAGTTCTGTGCCTTTGCGTCGACCGCTGCGGCATGAACAGAATCATCGTAGTTCCCTTTTACACGATGCACACAGGCACCAAGTAACTCAATTTCGTTCTGCCGACCGCGACTCACTTGATCGTGCATGTAGATCACACATTGGCAACCAAATCTTTTGGCGCCCCATGCGACCGAACGACCATGATTCCCATCAGTTGCTGTCACGACTGTAAAGCGACCAGCCATTTCGGGATAGCGAACTTGCTCAATCTCCTTGAGTGTGACATCTTGGCCAAGCTCCATGCTGATGCATTTTTGAAGGACCAACTGCACTGCATAAGCCCCGCCAAGAGCTTTAAAACTTGCCAACTCAAATCGTCTGCTCTCATCTTTGTAGTACAACGCACCAATTCCAAGTTCATCGGCAAAGTCACTCAGCTCAATCAGATCCGTGCTTTGATAACCCTGCCACCTGGTAATTTCTTGAAACGCCTCTTGACGAGCCTGCTCAGGGATGGCCGCATACAGTAACTCTGGGCAGCGTTGCTCAGTGAGTACCAAATCGTTATGACAATGCCGGTGAATCGTGATGGTGATCTCCTAGGCACACTACGATTATCTCGTGCGGTTAACTTGAATGATCACTTGCAAGGATCTGTATCGCCGCTTGAGAAGCCGCATGCCCACTCTGAACTGCATGCTCTACTGTCTTTCCGAGACACCAATCACCACAGGCAACAATCCGCTGATCTGTGTCGGCCAACACGGGTATACCAACTGGATCTGAAACGACTCCATACCGCCAACGATGAACTTGAGCTGTAGCTGACAGATTGACGCCGGCCAGACGATTCGCCGATGCGAGCAGTGCATCAGCTACTACGCGATGATCTTCTTCAAGATGCTCAAGACTCCAAGCGTAGGAAGCTAAGCCAACCCATGCACGGCCTGAATCGCGGTGAGGGCGAGCATGTTGAGCGACCAACCACTGAAGTGGTTCTGTCTGCGAACCATAGAATTCAAAAGGCACCTCAGGTATATCTGGTCCTTCGATCAGCAAGGACCACACGGGGTGATAGCTCGCGTGGTGAAGCTGATCACGTTGGGAAAATGCATGCTCACCAAGCAAGCTCAATACTTGTGGTGCTGGAGTCGCCAAGATCACAAGATCTGACTCATAGCTTCTGACGCCGTCTTTCTCCTTCAGACACCAGCATTTTCCAGTTCTGTCGATGGAATCAACATGCCATTGTGTCAAGACATCGAGACCTTGGGCAAGTTTCTTGGCAACTACGCTCATCGTAGGTGTTCCTACTGCCCAATGATCGCCGGCAAAGTCTGGTGTTGGTGATCCTGGCGCCTGCTTGGCGTGCCATGGAACAATCAGATCCGAATTCATCCAATCTGAGACATCAGAAATAGGTTGTTTCGAAGCTGATGATATGAACTGGCAACCGTGATCTAAGCGTATGTTGGACTGACCACGTCGTGTGCACGTCCGCCCACCTGGCCCTCTTGCCTTTTCAAGAATTAAGACATCGTGACCAGCACTGCTGAGATCCTGCCCCGCTGTGAGTCCAGCCAATCCCGCTCCTACGATAACAACTTCATAACGTCTGACGCACATAACATTCCTTGGTTTATTGCAATCCAAAATGACTTTCTAATTTTAGCGTATCAAAAATTGACCCCTCGTATTTGGGCCTATTTCTGACTCTAATTGGCTCGCAGATTGACTTTATGTGACTACTCAAGAAAAAAATCAGATTGAAACATATCTGGTTCTTTTAGCAATTGACTTCAACGACTACCATAGGCTGACTGATGGCAGACACCACCAATTCAAATCCTGAAGCTCGGGGCCCAGACCTCCCAATTGCCGATGCCGAGCAACAACTCCAACAATTGGTGGATACAGCTCTTGATGCTGTGATTACTTGTGATGCTGAGAGTCGAATTGTGGTGTGGAATAGCGGCGCCGAAAAGCTGTTTGGCTGGCCTGCCACTGAAGCAATTGGCATGACACTGACGGATACGATCATACCACTTGAATTTCGCGAAGCACATAACCGAGGAATGGCCCATTATCTAAAAACTGGCCAAGGCCCTGTTCTTGGCCAGCGCATCGAAATTGAAGCCATTAACCGAGACGGCCGCCGCTTCCCCGTCGAACTCTCTATCAATCCAATCCGAACGAAACAAGGCCTTGGATTCAGTGGTTTTATTCGTGATATCTCAGATCGACTTGAAGCAGAGAAATTGATTCGTGAAGGCCAAGAGAGACTTCAATTCATTTTTGATGCTGCTCATGAGGGGGTTTGGGATTACCAGTTTGATGTAGATGGCGCTGTCATTGATTCGTTTTTCGGAGAAAAAACAAGGCAACTACTCGGTGAAGGCGCTAGCACGATTCCACCAAAACGCTCAAATATCTACCCCGAAGATCGAGATGGTGTAAATCGGGCCTGGGAACTTCACTGGAACCAAGTGCAAGCCACTTTTGAACTTGAATATCGCCTCCAACAACAAGACAGTAAGCATTCCCGTTGGGTCAGAGAACGTGGCATCATTGTGCGTCGCGATGATGATGGAAAACCACTAAGGGCAGTCGGTAGCGTTGTAGACATCACTGCTCAAAAACATCTTGAGATGACACTTCTTTCCGCTCAAAAACGTGAAGCATTGGGGCTTATTGCCGGCGGCTTTGCCCATGACATCAATAACGTCTTGAGTATCATTAAAAGCTATACATCAATCCAACAATTGAATAAAGAACTGCCCAAAGATACTTTGGATTCGCTTCAAACAATTGATCTTGCAGTATTGCGAGCACGCACTTTGACTCAGAATATGCTCCAACTTGGCCGGCCAATCAAGAGCCATAAACAGATTACTGGGGTCAAGAAATTACTATCGGAGACACTTCAACTTATACAGCCCTCGATACCGAATTCGATACAAGTAAGACGCAACATTGATCTCGATGAAACGGACAATGTCTTCCTAAACCCTGAACAACTACAGCAAGCAATCTTAAATCTTATGCTCAATGCGCGTGATGCCATGGGCCAAGGCGGCACGTTGGAGATAAAAGCATCCAATGCATTATCACCTGCATCTGGCCAACCGAGCATTTTCATTGAGATCATCGATTCCGGATGCGGTATTGAGAAAGAATCATTAGCGATGATCTTTGAGCCATTCTTTACGACAAAGGGCCAGAAGGGAACTGGCCTGGGTCTTTCAACGGTAAAGAAATTCGTTGAAAATTGCCATGGTACGGTTTCAATTGATTCAGAAGTTAATCAAGGAACGTCGTTCAAAATTGAGTTGCCTTGGCACGCAGGCCAACCGGAGATTGAAACCTTACCAGCCATTGGCGACGGTGTTACTCCATCTCACATTCTTCTTGCAGAAGATCATCCCCTACTGCGCCCTATGCTCAAAAGTGCCATCGCTATCACAGGACATCACGTAGAGGTCGCTGAAGATGCAGCGCAAGTATTGGCGACGGGCACAGCATGTCAGCCTGATCTCATGGTCATGGATATCGATCTTCCCGGTGGACGAGGAGACAAGCTGGCTGCCGATCTTCGTGCCCATTGGAAGAAAGAGATTCCAGTTATTTTTATCACCGGTAATAGTAGTTTCAAAATTGATGATTCCGACACCACAATATTACTCTATAAACCATTTGATTTAGAGCGGCTGATTGAAGCGATATCGAAGATGCTGACCAGTGACTGATCGCCCATTCTGCTTGGCTCAATTACGCAAGAGATAATTTCTTACATCAGACAGGATCTTTTTCTATGAGAATTAGCTATTGCCTCTTTTTAGGAATTTGTTTCATGTTGACTTGCTGCTCAAGTAAGTCCAACAACATCACTGGTAAAAACACCTCTGACCCAAGACTCAAAGGCAGTTTCATACTTTACAAGTTAGATGGGGATCGCTACCCAGGCGAGCCGGCGCCAGAAGGCGCAGAACTACTCCATGGCTGGGTCATTCTAAAAAAGTGTTCAATCACATCGCTCACGACGCGTGAAACACTCTTTAAAGCACTTGATAATGGCATCGACCAATGGAGTGGTACGCCGGTTGATTGCTTCAATCCTCGTCATGCCATATCAGTTGAAATGGAAGGCATTAATGTCGACTATCTGATCTGCTTCCAATGCAAGAACTACTACATCTGGGAAGGTGACAAGCGTGTTTCTGGTGGCATGACGACAGCACAACCACGAAACACTTTCAATCGCATCTTAGATGAGTGCAGCCCTAATAACTGAACCTAACTGTTCAGTTATTGGCAACTTCTTGAGCATCCGTATGCTTGATGACATCAGATACAACGTGAAGCATTGAATCGCGCGAAGTTGTATCTAAATCTGTTCGAAAAAGCATCACGCCAGCAAAATCTTTTTTGATTGCATACTCAGTTTTGCTTGCCACTAAATCATGATCGAACCCCTCATTGGCATCACCCCAACCCACCGCCATACCAACAACCATTTTTTCTGGCGGAACACCTTTCGATCGCCAGTAGTCAATCATGGCGTGCATCTCATCAAGATCTTGATACGACATCAATTGAATCCAATCGACTGCTGCAAGACCTTGTGTATTGAGCTCATCGCGAAAATACACATCAATGCTGACCGTTTTATTCAAGGGATGCAATGATTCTTTGGTCGCAATAACAAGATCACTGTATTGCTTCTGGTACTCAGGCGAGAATCCCCCACCAATCTCCCAATCAAAATCAACACCATCGATATCTTGCTCGACTAAAAATTGGGTGAGATTGGAGATAAAGCGATCTCTAGATCCGTCCGCGTTGTCACTCATCGGCAAGAAGTTTTCTTCCCAATGCTCGCCATCAAAGCTCACAATCACCTTGACTTGATTGGCATGTGCCTGAGATACGACGTCACGTAGGTCCCAATGGGCAAGGTTGCCGTCACCATCAAACCCAAGAAAACCAGGAATAAAGTGGGTCATGTGTGCGTAACGCCACTGACCTCCTCCAAAAAAACCTATCACTTTGAATTCTTCGGCATTTGAGTCTGATACAGGTGTCACTGCGGCCTTTCTATTGGAGTGACAACTCACACACAGACAAACGACCATTATCAAAATCAACTCTTTTAAGTACATCGCAACACCATTTGCATGAGTCCACCGCTTAAATGACATCAGCCCATTCGTTTTTATTCAGCAGGCACCATCTATTTTTGACTATTATAATGCCTTGAATCAGAACACCATTCCTGTTGGAGCTCTTCTTGCAAGATATTTTTATTGCAAATTTCTATCTGTTCACCAAACTCGATGATCTCGCTTTCATTCAGAATGATGTACAAGCGTGCTGTGAGCAAAACGATGTTCGTGGGATTGTTCTGTTAGCTCCAGAGGGCATTAACGCCACGATTTCGGGGACGCACCCAGGCGTGATGAATGTGCTCGAACTCTTGAAACGTGACCCGCGTTTTTCTGAATTGACCTGGAAGGAATCAACTGCGCAAGAGCAGCCATTTCGTAAGATTCGCGTCAGACTCAAGAAAGAAATTATAACCATGGGTGTTCCAGACATTGATCCCACCCGACTCGCAGGAACCTATGTCAAACCAGAAGACTGGAATGAACTGATTAGCGATCCGAATGTCATCGTCATTGATACGCGTAATGACTATGAAGTTGAAATTGGCTCATTCAAGAACGCGATCAACCCAGATATTCAATCCTTTGGGGAATTTCCTCAATGGCTAAATGATCATATTGACACATCCAAACAGCCACGGGTTGCAATGTTCTGCACTGGTGGCATTCGCTGTGAAAAGTCGACCGCCCTTCTCAAGCAAGCAGGCGTTCGTGAGGTCTACCATCTTGAGGGCGGCATACTTAAGTACCTTGAACAGATTCCAGAAGATCAAGGCCTCTGGTCAGGCCAATGCTTTGTCTTTGATCAGCGTGTGTCGGTGGGACATGGCCTTGAAGCCGGCCAATATGAACTCTGCAAAGCATGCCGTCGCCCCATTAGTGTTTCAGATAAGCAATCTGAGTCATATCGCAAAGGCATCAGCTGTCCACACTGTCATGATCAGACCACAGAAGAACAGAAAGATCGATTTGCAGAGCGGCAAAAACAGATTGAGCTCGCAAAGGCACGTGGCGAAGATCACTTCTCAGATTGAGTGACTTCTCAACAGCAACTCAAAGACATCCGAACAGCTTTACTTACTTTTCAATGAACCGCTCTGTAATCCAAGCCGCGACCAGTACTAACACTTCTTCAGAGATTGTCTCATCAATTTGTGCATACTCTGATATTTGACCAGTTTTGCAGTGCTGCAATGGGTGATTCAATTGAGGGAATGACTGAATCGTTGTATCACTATTACCTCCCTGGTTCAGCGCTGTCGCAATGCCCTCTAAATTCTCTTCACAGGATACCTGAAGATCAAGCTCACCATTAATGGCAAGCACCGGGCAAGTTACTTGACTTAGTGTTGGTTGAGGATCATATCTAAGAAATGTTTTGAACCAGGGCGAGCTTATTTTGCCAATTAACTTTTCGCGATTGTCACGCTGAAAAGAAGCATCTGTATCTTGATTCAATTCAGGCATCGCCTCAATAATTTCGCGAATTTGATTATTTGCATTCTCTGGCTTCAGTTCTTCATTCAGTACGATTTCAAAGATTGCTTTCTGACCTACTCTACTTTGAGCTATTTCCTCCTCTGACGCACCACTCGCTCGCAACATCAGCTCATCTTGTCTTAACAACAACTGTTCACATGGAACACCGGGACCAGCTAATAGAATGATGAATGCAACTCGAGGATCGCGTGCCGCAACTATCGGCGCAATCATTCCACCTTCACTATGACCAATAAGCCCAATACTTGCCGGGTCAATTTCACGCTGTGTCCTAAGAAATGAGATACCCGCCTCAACATCCTCTGCAAAGTCAAAAGAAGTAGCTGTCAATGGGGCGCCTCGACGGGTTGAGCCACCAACACCTCGATCATCCACACGCAGCACGGCAATACCTTGACGCGTCAGATAATCGGCAATCACCCAAAAAGGTTTATGCCCAAAGACCTCTTCATCACGATTCTGTGGCCCGGATCCAGTGATCAATAGAACTGCTGGGAATAATCCATCACCGGCTGGAGTAGTTAACGTTCCAGCAAGAGTCACTCTAGCATTCTCATTGCGATAGCTGACTTCCTTAATTTGATAAGAAAATGGCCCTACAGGGTCTTGGGGCTTTCTCGTATTTTGATGTACTTGATTTATAGGTTGTTGAGATGGGGCCACCGAACACCCAAGACTGATCCATACGAATACACATAAATAACTACACGCTCTTACTATTTTCATGAAGATGCTTCTCTGTGTTTTGCTGACATTGGCACATGCAATTATTTTTTTCGGATTAACTACTTTGAACCTGTAGGTTCGTGAAGACGCACTAGCATATCATTTCCTTTTAATTTAGATAAGAATGCTTGTTGGCACAGGCTGCTTTATTGATTTAAGACAATATCAAGAAGCTGCAAAAGTCTAGTTGCGAAACCTTGATTTTTTCCCTGCAAATGGCCGAGCGTAGATGTGATGCCCCCAGCATCGTGTTATTGTGGGACAGCTGTCTCGCATTGAGATGAACAATGTTGGGTCTTGACTAATCTCAAAGGATCACCATAAGTGCTTCTTACTTTTTTTTCTCATCAGATGATGCGGTCTTTCTCTTGTTTGCTTATGACAGCTTGCTTAGGCAGCTGCCGCTCAACAACACCTCAGACAGATGTTTCAAGTGATGGTGCTGCAACTTCCCCATGGGCAGATGTCGAACCACTCGTTTCCACATCATCTGGTCCGACCTATCACGTTATTGATGGATACGATCCGATCTGGCTCACCTACATTCAGGAAGGGGTCGAACGCGCTCGCACTTATTGGGGCAGCTATGGACCAGCACACGTTTGGGTCGTCGGCCAAGAAGATGGTAGTCCAATCAGCGAAGATGCCAAACAACAATTCATTGACGAATACTGTACTTGGCGTACTGCATCATCTGAGCGAACAGTGAGCGAATGCCTACCTTATGCCCGCGAACGTTTCATCGAAGTGATGGAACAAGGCGAACCAGAAGCCTACCTCTCTGATGTTCGTGATACACAGCAACGCATGGCTGAGCTGATATTTATAAACGTTCATGAATGGTTTTATGAGGAAGACGCCATCCCTGATCCAGTTTTACGGGGCATCCACGAGTACACACACGTCTTCCAACAGTCTGTTGGGCACATGCCAACATGGATGGTTGAAGGCGGCGCGGTCTTCACAGAAGCATGGCTGCCAAAGATCGATGGGCGACGTGATCCGAAGCGTGTCATGGGCTGGATCATGGAACGTGCCCAACGCATGCGGCACGCTGGTTTCACAATCGCGGACATGGAAGAAATTGAAACTGCACCAGAAGAGGTTTCTCAGTACTACATGGAACTTGCCTATGACTCTGGTGGCTGGGCGACTGTTTTTATGATCCATCAGTCTCCAACCCAGAGCGCCTCTTCTCTTAAGAACGAGTTTTATCCACTGGTCAAAGAGCTTGGCTGGGAAGCGGCGCTTGCTCAGTATGTAGGAATGAAAAGCAAAGATGAGTTTTATGAGGCTTTTGAAGTCTTCATGGAATTACCTATCCAAAAACAACTTCTGACCTTAGACGCGATCAAGCCATAACAAGGCACTGACCAAAACGCATTTTCTTATGGCTTTTTCTCTAGCGACTTGATCCCCTGCCAAGTCACAATCGGTACATACCCCACCGATAGCCCTTCTGGAGGCAAGACAAAGAGATGAGGATCAAAGCTGACCAATTCACCAGCACTGGGACCAGGAAGATAAGTACCATCAATCGCCCAAGAGGTATGCATTTTCACAATGATGCTTTGTAACGCGTCGCGCTCTTCCTGTGACCAATCGAATTGTTGAAACACTGGCTGGTCAATGAAGCGGTACCAGTAGTATCGCACGGTCGAACCATCCGCCAAGATTGTCTCAAAGGGTCCAGCCTTCGGGCCTGGCGATGCCCATGATCCTTGAAGTGGCTCTGCGGAATAAGGTGGAGGATTCACTTGGGGATTAGGAAATATTTGGCCAATTAGTTCCGTCTCTTTTGGAACTTCCGCTGCTGTAACCGCCTGCCGAATCTCTCCCCGCTCTTGGAAGTATGTTGGAAACTTGGCGACGCCCTTTTTAATGACTGCATCCGGACTCCATTGAAGACCAAAGACATTTCCAGCAAATACCGTAGGCGTAGCAAGTTTGTTAATGCCTTCAATCTTCTTTTTATTCTGACGGTACGTCACTGATCCCGTACCAATATCAGGCAGCGCAGCACCCGCTCTATTGAAAACCCCCGACGGCGCAGGCCCGCCGAGCCGCCATTGAAGAACATCGTTATAGAGTGCAACTTTTGAGTACATCGTGACATCTCGAACCAGTACCGTTTGCCGCTCTTGATTGACTGGAAACTGGAGCTGTGGAATCTTTGAATAAACCACACCTTTATCATCGGTAGCCAGAAATTCTGGAACAGTATTAATTTCCATCGAACCAGCCATCCCGCCTGCTGCTGGACGACTGTCAAGACAGCGCCCGTGATCAAATGCATAGTCACGTGAAATGCGGCTCCAGCACTCAGGCAGGTAATAAGCCAGCGGTCCCTTAAAGTTCGCCGCATCAAGAAAGAGTGTCCAACTCTGAGGACCGGTTGGCTGCGGGTCTTCGCGCGGCTCGGTTAATGGAAGTGCCATATAGGCATAGCCAAGCTGCTGTCCCATGGGCGTACCTTCGAAGGTAAGTCCATCTGGTGGAATCAGAAGACGATTACTGAGTTGCGCGATACCGAGCATATCATCAGCAAGGGGCCGACTACTGTGAAAGAATGGCCAACCTGGCGAGGCAACTTCGGTGTTATAGCAATTCGGCGTTGCATTCATCGAGAACTTGGGAGGCCCGTAGTGGAAACGATTACCCGCCCAATAGCCAAGGCCTCCTTCCATGGTCTGAAACACGCTTCCATACGTGGGGCCACGTTCGGGCCAATTATCACGAGCGATTGTTCCAACCGGACACAGTGGCTCGGTTGTATTGTCAGAATTTTCTGGCGTGAGCCATGTTGAAGGCAATCCAATCTGGAATCCACCAATAGGCTGCTCAATAAGAGACCACACTGAGGCATAAAAACCTGCACCGTAGCGATAGCTGCTTGGTGTCGCACCAGCATGCGACCCTATGTAGCCATGGAGACCGCGATACTGAAGCTTTATCTCACGCTCAGCAACCTGCGCAGCTGCGATGCCATTAACACAGATGCTAAACCAACATACGACATAACCGCCGTATCGTGACATGACTTTGTGATGAGATAAGATTAGCGATTTCACACTCATATGATTCGCACGCCGCACTTCATCATCAACAAGAGTCAAGCACGTTCTCTTTTAGCTGGGAATAATAACCAGAGGACCACCTGGCTTATTGAGTTCCTTTAGTTGATCAGCCTTGAGCCCAAACGTAGAGGCAAGTACTTCATCTGAAAATGAACCCATTGCTTCCCCAAGACCTACATATGAGGACTCAGCGTTATTAAAGAACGCGATCCCCTCTACCTGACCATCACCGATATTATCAATACTGTGAAAATGACCGGCTGGCGCAAAGAAACCTTCCCCTGCACCAACATCATGCGTCTCTATATTCTTATCAGGAGAGAGGACCATTCCTCGAATGCGCCCCTTGGTAATATAGACAATCTCACTCGAGTTCGGATGCCAATGAGGCTCGACCGCACCGCCAGGCTCCAGTCCAAAACCAAGAATACCAACTCCATTGAGTTCTGTGAGATTCACCTTAAGGCCAACTTGAAGGTAGCCACCGGTTGCAGAGATAACCTTGGCACTTCGTTCGATATCGAATTTATATCGATTCACACTGGAGTGCGCCCCCGGGCTCTTCTTACCAAGTGTCCCAATAAACGCATGGCTAGCGTTTTTCTTGAGGCAACTGGCATATTCAGCAGTTGTTGAAAAATTCGATTGAATCACACCATCAGCCGTTGCATCTACTGCCAGCGACAAGAGCATATTTTCTGGATCATGATTATTCAGAGCAAACTTGACGATACCTTCACTCTCTGATGCATTCTCAATGTGATGAATCTGACATTGGGGAATGTAGAATATTTCACCAGCTTTGACTAAAAACTGCTCACTGCCACCTGGGCCATGCATAGAAACCAATATTTTTCCATGCGTGCAATAACCAATCTTCTCTGCATTTGAATGCCAAAGCGGATTGAGTACACCTTTGTTTTTGAGCTTTACTTCTAAAAATGACATTCCATTTAGCCCTGACAGCTCATGGGATGTCAGCATATGTATTGAACCGCCCTCACTATTCTCCAACTCTTTAATGAGCCCTGAAGTAAAGAAATACTTACTTTGGTTTTGCATTTTTTCTCGCCAGATTGCCTCTCAACCCAAATATAAACGCTGTTTTTTTAGCTCTTGAATCAGTCTACGGATCGCAAGAAGTTACATGCTTCCGCAAGAGCTGCCTTCGCCGCAGGCGTGTCCTTCAGAGCATTAAGCATCATAAAATCGTGCGTGATGCCAAAGTATCTTGTCGCAGTCACTTCGACACCTGCAGAAATTAGATTCTTCGCATACGTTTCTCCAGAGGCATGAAGTGGACCACAATCATCAGTAATCACCATCGTGCGAGGCTGGCCAACAAGTTGATCCACAGTTGCATAGACAGGTGAAATGTACGGTGTCTTTAGATCATCTTTGCTTGTGAAATATGCGGACCAAGCCCACTTCAAGTTTGCTTTGCTCAACCAAGGGCCATCTTCCAATTTACCATAGTCAACCGCATCAGCGTCTAGATTGACGGCGGGATAGAACAGAAGCTGCGCCTTGATTGCAGGACCATTGTGCTCTTTGGCCCTCAGTGAGCATGTTGCTGCCATTGCTCCACCGACACTATCACCTGCAATACTGACATTGTTTGCCTCTATGCCGAACTCAGCTGGATGAGCATCAACATATTCGAGAACTGCATAGCATTGATGGTGGGCAGTGGGATACTTACCTTCGGGAGCATTGGTGTATTCAACAAAGACAATCACCATGCCAGAACATGCTGCCAAATCACACATCAGTCGGGCATGCGTGATGGCGCTACCCATGACGAACCCACCACCATGCATATAGACCAGACCTGGAGCCGGCTTCCTAAGGCCCTTCTTGGAATAGATCTTGACACCCGTTTCCCCAGTCGGGCCGACCTTCAGCACCATGTCCTTAACCTCAATGTCATCAGGAATCTGATATCCCGATTGCAACTTATTGAGGTTCTCCCAAGCTTGGTGAGGAGCCAGTGTTTGGAGCGGTGGGCCCTGTTCGGCTTTTGAGATAAAGGCGGCCACAATGGGATCCATAATGATGCCCCGCTCTTGATACTGAAGCTCAATAACATCTTCTTTCGCCCCGTCCTGTGTACTGGTGCGTTGAATACTATGCGTTTGTTCACTATCAACGAATTGCTCTGGCTCTGATACCCATGCGCCAAATGTGATCGCCATCGCAAAGAAAACGGTTACTGTCAGAATTTTTTTATAACTCATTCAAATACTCCCACTTCATACTTGTTATTTGAGAATGCAATTTTGCTCAACAATATATCGATTGCAAGAACCTCTTCTCGCCTTGTCAATCCCCCGCTTACTGTCGCAGATGTACTATGGTGCCATGAAGGCTACAGTCTTGTCAATGCCTTGTAATATATGCGATCCAGTTACCTGAAATATTTTTAGTTTTTTAAGATGATCTGCAAATTTGATGCGTTTTTGGGGATCAGTGTCTTATCTGATCAGGCCACAGCGTTGCAATGAGTGATCAAACTAATCCCATCGCTGCTCAAGACTACCAGTCAAACCAATCGACATATTGACACCACCATGCTCACCAAACTCGTGGCGTAAATCCGCTAAACGCTCAACGGGATCGCTCGGCTGATTGCCTTTGGGTGCAGGCGTCTGATCATTCATCTGATGTAGATCTTATTGCTATACAAAATAACGAACACAAGGCTCTACCGGCCTATCACCACCTCAATGAGTAGCATGACACTAAGTGAGCCTCGCCTTAGCAAGCGTATCGTACAAAAGAGAACAGAGGCCCCCATCGCTTTTGATGAGGGCCTCTGGATTTGATTCTTATAAAACGGTACTGATCAGCTGCCGCAGTCGGACTCTTTCCACTTCTTGCCGGCCTCTTCACGCGTGATCTCGCCGTTTCGCACTGCTTCTCCAAGTGCTCGGCGCATTTCCATGCATTCATCTGAGGTCTTGTCTTGGTCGTCCCTTGAACCAGCTTGCTTCATGCGCTCTACCATCTGATTGAGTCGCGCATCGGCTTGCGCCTGCGTGATTTTTCCATCTTTGACCATCTGATCCATGTCCGCTTTTGCTTTGGCGTATCGTTCACGCATGGCACCACGAGCATCGCCAGTCTTTGACTTCATGCCCTCTACCATCCGATTGAGTCGCGCATCGGCTTGCGCCTGCGTGATTTTGCCATCCTTGACCATCTGATCCAGATCAGCTTTGGCTTTGGCGTATTGTTCACGCATCTCACCACGAGCATCGCCAGTCTTTGGCTTCATCATCTCTTTCATGACTGCAAGTCGATCGTCCATTTGCTGCTGTGTGAGCTTGCCACTGGCAACCATCTTCTGCATTGCATCTTGAGACTTACCAAATGACTCTCTGGTGAGACCCTCGTTCTTAAATGCTGAAAGCGTCTCGTAGGTACCAAGGGCTTCATCGGCTTGCGCCTGGGTCATGGCACCCTTCTGAATTGCTTTCTTCATGCTTTCAGTCATATCTTCAAGCATTTGTTCCTTGAGATCTTCCATATACTCACCGAGTAAAGGACGAATGTCTTCGCGGCTGATCTCGCCTGCTTGATGATCACTAATAAGCTGTTCTCTTAGTTTGACAAAAGAATTTTCGTCTTTGAGTCGGTCCTGAGAACCAAGAAGATATTGACCTAACTGTGTTGAGGTGATCTTCCCAGACTCAAATCCACCCATGAGTCGCGCCACCATGTCACTAACCGTAAAGGTCCGTGGAGCTTCTTGGGCGGCTCGCTGAGGCGCACGTTCACCACGTGACTGAGCCACAGCTGTCGTTGCCACAAATCCACTGGCCAAAATCGTCGCAACTGCAACAAAGTTTTTGACCGTTGAAAATGGCCGTTCAATATGTTCAGACATCAGTGCGTCTCCTCACTTGCTAGAAATTCATCGTTGAAATAACTTCCACAATTCCGAGACAAGGATATTATTCACGAACACTTTCGTCAAGTATCACAAACCCATACCAGCCATACTCAAGACGACGCTCACATTTGCCTCCTCTCAGGCTGCAAAAAGAGCCTTACATGCGCCCAGACCGGGTAAGGCAGATTCTGGATAATGCCAGAAACCAAGCTGGCTCAACGTCGATAGTCGATATCGCAGGCATTGCTTCATAGAGATCTTTTACCTGCTCTCAACAGATACTCGCTCTTGATTATCATTCAACCTCAGCTTGAAATCTGTTCCTACTGGTGCAAGCCCACACAGGAACCAATAAAAGGAAGCCGAACACGATGGTCGTTATAGAGTCGCACACCGATGAAGTTTGGAAGTTAGTCGATCAAGAAGCCACTCTTGAGAAGGTTGCAACTGACTGTGCTTTTACAGAAGGTCCTATTTGGCATCCGAAGCAACAATGCCTTCTGTTTTCTGATATTCCTAATAATGCGCGTTGCAAGTACACGCCTGATGGACAAATGGTTACGACACGCCAACCATCAAATAAATGTAATGGCATGACCTATGACACAGATCTAAACCTGATCGTTTGCGAACATCTGACTTCGTCATTGGTCATGGAGTCTCCAGACGGAACTCGTAGCGTTCTTGCCTCTCACTATGAAGGCAAGCAGCTCAATAGTCCCAATGATGTGTGCATACGAGCTGATGGATCGATCTACTTTTCAGATCCGTCCTATGGACGAATGCCTGTCTTTGGTGAAGAACGCGAGCAGGAGCTGGATTTTCAAGGCGTCTTTCGAGTGTCACCCCATGGCGGCGAGATCGAACTGGTCGTCGAACGTGACGCCTACGAACAACCCAATGGCCTCTGTTTCTCTCCTGACGAATCATTGATGTACATCGCCGATTCCCCCAGAGCTCTTATTGATGTCTACGAGGTCAGTAGTGACGGAAGTCTCAGCAACCGCCAACGCTTTGCGCAGCACATCGGTAACGGCCAAATGGAAGGCGGCATCCCTGATGGCATGAAATGTGACGAGTTCGGCAATATCTGGGTCAGTGGCCCGAAAGGCTTTTGGATATTCAATAAAGGTGGCCAGCACATTGGCACGCTTCACATACCAGAACACGCCACCAATCTTCATTGGGGTGGTCCAGACTGGCATACCTTATATATAGCTGCAAACACCTCGATCTATGCGCTACGTACCTTGGTCGGACCGCATAAAGAGGCCTTTATGGGCTCGTCGTTCTACGCAAACCATTGACCACGCCGCGTTCGGACAGCTCCCCATCCCTCAAGGCCAATAGTGTGCTTTTTCAGGCAGAAAGACGACTTTTTTCTCTAGGAGCCCAGGCTGTTGCCCCATCCAGGCCCCTCTTACGCGGTACCCCATAGAGCAAGGGTTTCTTTCGGCAGCAAACCTGCCGACAAACTCACAGAATGGGAGCAACCGAATGAAGACCGACAAATACATCAAGAGCATTGCGATCTCACTAGCGGCATCGGCAAGCTTGGGTATCGCGACCACAGCCATGGCAGACACGATCGTCGTGGATTGTATGGGTAGTGGCGACTACGAAACACTTCAAGAGGCCGCTGATGCGGCCGAATCTGGTGACACCATCAACGTGCTTCCATGCACATACGTAGTTGACCACGTAGATGGGGATGTGTTGATCGAATCCAAACAACTTCACATTGTCTCAACCGATGGCCCACAGACGACGTTCATCGAGGTTGATAAAATATTTTCCCTCATTGTCTCTGGTATCGGTCCAGATGTCAGCTTAGAGGGATTTACAATTCGCCAAAGCGATGCTGGCGCTCAGAACGCTGTCAGACAATTTGCTGGCGAGCTAACAATTACCAACTGTATCTTTGCTGACAATGGACGATTTGCTGATAACGGTGGTGCTATTTACGCTACTGACTTTGATCAGTTATGGGTCCAGTCCACACGCTTCGAGAGCAATCATGCCTCTCGAGGTGGCGCAATCTATGCAAAAGATGCCAATGAGCAAGGATATGTGGCGATCAGTTTCTGTGTTTTCGTCTCTAATGAGGCCATCAACACTGGCGGGGCCCTGCATCTAAAAGATACGTCTTTTGATGTCTTCCGGTGCCGCTTCAAAGACAATAAAGCTACCACTAATTCTGGTGGAGCGATCTACTACAGCACCGAAGAACCAAATCACGACGCCAGTATATCTGACTCACTATTCAATAAGAACACCGCTGAAAACAATGGAGGCGCGATATTAATTTCTAGCTCTAAAACATCAGTAATCACTGAAAATTGCAGCTTTAAGAAAAACTCGACGACTGCACACGACTCGTATGGTGGCGCCGTCCAGGTCGAACATTCTTATAGCCGATTCTACAACTGCTCTTTTAAAAATAATCAAAGTTACTATGCTGGCGCTATTGACGTCTATTCGAGTGAATCTTCCTTAGTGTCGTGCGACTTTGAAAAGAATAAATCACTTAATGGTGCTGGTGCTCTCAATGTCGAGGAAGCAACAGCTTCACTCGAAGATGTTACGTTTGCAAAAAATAACGCCGGCGACGGCTGGGGTGGTGGCGCCTATTCCTGGTGGTCAACAGTAGAATTTACTAACGTAAGATTTTCTAAAAACAAGGCCATTCAGGGCGGAGGCCTTTTCACACAACTCTCTGATGTTATCTTTGATGACGGACTTCTAGAAAAGAACAAAGCGACGAATTTTGTCGAGGGCTCTGAGAACATTGGCGGTGCTATTTACATGATTACTACAACCATAAACTTGAAGAACCTCGAAGTCTTGAAAAACAAGACTGGAGAATCGATCGGTGGTATCAGCCTCACTAGCTGTGCTGGCATAATCGGCAAGTGCACGATTGAAGACAATCAAGACCACGGCCTTAAGTTGGTTGACTCCCCTACCGTTGAGATCAAGAAAACCACTTCTTGTGGCAATGACGCCAAGGACATCAAGGGTGATTACATTGACGAAGGTGACAACACCTTCTGCAAAGAGTGATCAGCACAAACTGATTGCTCAATCAAGAACTTGATTCCTCACGCAGCCCGGCCCTCAAGGCCGGGCTGTTTCGTACATAAGCCAAGCCCCCTGAAATCTATAGCCCCATACGGATTTCTGTCTCGATAAAGCTCCACAGGTCAAAGAAGTCGATCCATAGATAAAAAAATGGCGTTTTTGGCCCTTGAAGCCGAGACTGTTGCCCCATCCAGGCCCCTCTTACGCGGTACCTCATAGAGCAAAGGTTTCTTTAGGCAGCAAGCCTGCCGACAAACTCACAAAATGGGAGTAACCGAATGAATACCGACAAATACATCAGGAGCACAGCTATATCTTTAGCGGCATCGGCGAGCTTGGCTGTAGCGGGCACCTCTCTCGCGGGACCACCCAGTTTGGATATAACGTTCCTGTCCGCCGACACGATTGTTGTCGATTGCATGGGTAGTGGCGACTATGAAACCCTGCAAGAGGCTGTTGATGCCGCCGAATCGGGTGACACGATCAGTGTCCTTCCCTGCACATACTTCGTTGACAGCATAGACAAGAATGTAGATATCGACTCAAAGCAACTTCACATTGTCTCAACAGAGGGCCCTGACACAACATTCATCCAAATTGATAAAACGTTTACCATACTCGTAGACGGTGTTTCGCCTCAGCTGACACTTGAAGGATTCACGATTAGTCAAACCGTCATAGCTACGAATAGTGCTGTTAACCTACTCGCTGGTGAGCTGACTATAGACACGTGCCACTTTATCGATAATGGCTCAATTGGTAGTTTAGGCGGTGCCATCTATGCTAGTAATTTCGATGGCCTCGTCGTCGTAGACTCATACTTTAAGAACAACTATGCAACATATGGCGGCGCCATCTACGCAGAAGATTCCAATCCAGATGCCGTTCTTGAGATCGATCAAACTCAATTTATCTCGAATCAGGCCTCTGTAGCAGGAGGCGCTCTGTTTTTTGACGATTCGCCTTTTTTGATTACCAACGCTGATTTTAAAGGTAACGACGCTGCTAGTAGTGATGGTGGCGCGATCTTCATCGGAGATACTAAATTCAGATTTATGACGGGTATACATGACACGGAATTCAAGAAAAATACTGCCGCAGACAATGGTGGAGCTGTGTCAATATATGACAGTGCGAGCGAGGTATTTTTCCGTCATTGCAAGTTCAATAAGAACTCGGTGAGCAGGCCTGGCTCGTATGGTGGCGCTGTACAGCTTCAATATTCTTCTGCCCACTTCGAAGAGTGTCTGTTCAGCCAGAACACGAGTGAGTTTGGTGGCGCCATCGACGTCTATACGAGTACCGCTTTCTTCTTCTCGAGCGATTTCAAGAAGAACTCCGCGAACGAAAACGCTGGCGCCATCAACATCGAAGAAGCCATGGCTTCATTCGAAGATGTTAGGTTTGTGAAAAATAACGTCGTTTACGGCACGGGCGGTGGCGCCAATTGCGATTGGGCAACAGTAGAATTCAATAACGTGAGCTTTTCAAAAAACAAGGCTTTCGAGGGTGGAGGCCTCTTCGCAGACACCTCTGACGTTACCTTTGAGAACGGACTTCTAGAAAAGAACAAAGCGACGACCTTACTTGCAGGCCACGAAAACATTGGCGGTGCCATTTCCATGATTGACACCTCCATACACTTCAAAGATCTCGAAGTTTTAAAAAACAAGACTGCACAATCGATCGGTGGCATCAGCCTCGTGAGCTGTACTGGTAAAATCGGCAAGTGCACGATTGAAGACAATCAAGACCACGGCCTTAAGCTGGTTGACTCCCCTACCGTTGAGATCAAGAAAACCACTTCTTGTGGCAATGACGCCAAGGACATCAAGGGTGATTACATTGACAAAGGTGACAACACCTTCTGCAAAGAGTGATCCGCACAAACTGATTGCTCAATCAAGAACGTGATTCCTCACGCAGCCCGGCCCTCAAGGCCGGGCTGTTTCGTACATAAGCCAAGCCCCCTGAAATCTATAGCTCTGTACCGTTTTCTATTTCAATGAAGGCGATGAAGATGTAAATCAGCTGATCCATAGATCCAACAAAGGAAACGCCGGGTGGGCCGAAAGGCCCAAGATCCTGGTGATCTGATGCCACTGCTTCACCAATAACCTCGTATCTGGACCTTGAAAGGCCTTAAACCATCAGTAGGTTTGGCAATTCCTCCATCAATTACGACCTTTGTGAAGCCAGATCGAGTACTGTGTGGGGCTTGATCAGACGCCACTGGCAGAATCAGATGTGATTCTGACCGCGGGGGGAGGCGCTCTGTGTAGTACACAAGGTGAATTTAATCACATTCACAATATCCCCCCGCCAGGCTTTTTAAGCCACTCTTAATACGGATCTAAAAACAATGAGCTTCTCCGCACTGCAACTTGCAGAGCCTATCGTTCGTGCAGTCACAGACAAAGGCTATATCTCCGCTACCGAAATTCAAACCGCTGCGATACCACCTGCTTTGGCAGGGCGTGATATTCTCGGCACGGCTCAAACAGGCACGGGAAAAACCTGCGCCTTTGCACTGCCTATCCTGCAGCGCCTTGCCGATCCCAAAAATCGAGAACAGAATCAAGATCTGAACCAACGGCGTCCCAATAAATATGGACGCAGAGCCCAGCCAAGAGCGGCTCGCGCACTGGTGCTTTGCCCCACCCGAGAACTGGCGACGCAAATCCATGAGAGCTTCGTTGATTATGGACGCAATCTCAAACTCAACTTTAGTGTCATCTATGGCGGTGTCAGCCAATACCATCAAACCCGTTCAATTCGCCAAGGCGTAGATGTACTCATCGCAACACCTGGTCGTCTCAAAGATCTGTATGACCAGGGCATTGTTGACCTGTCCAAGATTGAGACGCTCGTTCTAGATGAATCTGATCGCATGCTTGACATGGGATTTATCACCGACATCCGGAAGCTTGTAACGCTCATTCCTGAAAAACATCAAACGATGCTTTTTTCAGCGACCATCTCAAAGAATATTAGGCAACTCGCTAATGATCTTCTTTGTGATCCCGTTGTCATTGAAACAGCACCAGAGGCAACAACTGTAGACACAATCAAACAACGTTTTTTCAAGGTCAAACAAGAAGCCAAGGGCCAACTTCTAATCTCGCTGATTAATAATGAGCAATTTGAACGCGCTTTAATTTTCACTCGTACGAAATACAAAGCCGATCGCGTTACACAATGGCTACGCCGATCTGGCATCAATGCTGATGCGATTCACTCAAATAAAACTCAGGCAGCTCGAAATAATGCGATGAACGACTTTCGCAGAGGCAAAATACATGTGCTAGTCGCAACTGATATTGCCTCACGCGGAATTGATGTAGATCAGATTTCTCATGTCATTAACTTTGACATGCCTATCGATCCTGAAACATATGTCCATCGTATTGGCCGCACTGCTCGTGCTGGCGCCAGTGGCATTGCGATTACATTCTGTGAGCCAGGCCAGAAGCGGATGCTCCAGTCAATTGAACGTAGGGCTGACATACAACTCGCACCTTTTGAACCGCTACCGGAGCTCGAGAAGCTTGCCCATCAAGAGGACCGGCCAGGCCAATCTCGCTCTTCACGTGATCATCGAGAAGAGAAACAGAGAACAGGACGTCGAGATCAACGCGATACACAATCGCGTGATCGAAACAGCAGACATAAAAAGTCAGCAAGTTCCTTCTCCAAGGTTGGCTACAAACCACGCGATGAGCGTGATGGTGATAGCCAACAGCAACGCCCTTTCAAGAAGAAGTTCAAAAAGTCCTACGGAACGTTTGCCAAGGGTGGCTACAAACCACGCGATGAGCGCGATGGCGACAACCAACAGCAACGCCCTTTCAAGAAGAAGTTCAAGAAGTCAGCAGGCTCCTTTGCAAAGGGTGGCTACAAACCACGCGATGAGCGCGATGGCGACAGCCAGCAGCAACGCCCTTTCAAGAAGAAGTTCAAGAAGTCAGCAGGCTCCTTTGCCAAGGGTGGCTACAAACCACGTGACGAGCGCGATGGCAACAACCAGCAGCAACGCCCCTTCAAGAAGAAGTTCAAGAAGAACGGAACAACTCAGTTTAAGTCTGGCGGCTACCCCAAAGGCCAAGGCAAAAGAAAGTCAATGGCTCAGTCCTCATAATTTCAGGGCACAATAGAGAAGGCTATCTGACCTCTTTTGAGGCCGCTGATCTATTGCAATATCTGCTCTGCCGTGCTGAACACCTCTACCCGCTCGAAAACCAATCTGCACCATATTTAGGAAGTCGTCGCCTTAGATTGGTTCTTGTTTCTTAAAAACGCAGCTGCTACCAGCTGCCGAGTAAAACCTTTATGCCCCGCTGGATCCAACGAGAGACAAATATCAGCTGCGCCATAATCCGCCGGCGGATAGTAGATGCCACAATTCGCATTAATCTCAAGCATAAATGGCGTGCCACTTTTGTCGACGCGAAGATCACATCGAGCAAAGCTTGCTGCCTTCAGTTGCACGAAAAATTTTGCGCATTCATCTCGAAGTCTGGCCGCAAGGACTGGATCTGGAACGGCAAAAGAAGAGAGACCTTCATATTCAACCCACTTTAGATCAGAGTGCTTAAAACTCTCTCCTTCAGGAAACTTATATTGTGCCGGCGTATAGGTTGTCGGGTTCCTTGGATCTTCAGGATTCTCTGCCAACAGCACCGTACATTCAATACCGGCTATGTATTCCTCAATGAGTGCTGCACCGTGGCGAGACATAATCTTTTTTGCCTGAATGCGCAAGCCAGCTGAAGTTTTTACGCGTGAACGACGACTCAAATCAACACTTGCATAGCTGCTGTAGTGCTTCACAAACAGAGGAAACTTTAGTGTGGCAGCAGCACGCTCTACATCCTCAGTAGTGCGAGCCAGCACATAGTTCGGTGTCGCAATTCCCAAGGCATAACAGGCCTCCTTCATTTCGACACGGCTTGGTTCATAACATTCTGAGGTTGCACCAGTGAATGGAACTCCAGCCTTCTCTAACGCATGTATCACCTCAATACCCGGTAGATCTTGATCTGCGGCACCGTCACAAAGGTTAAAAAAGACATCATATTCATTTGATGCAATGAGTTTTTCTACCTGATTGACAGATGCTTCTTTACCAACAAGTGTGGCAACATGCCACAGAGCTTCTGGCATAAAAGGCCTCGGATCACATGGCCAGTCATCCTCCGGAAAAGGAGCAGCATCAAGCTCCTGAGTTGTGAGAAGACATATGCGTAAGTTGTCAAGGTCAACGGTCGTCATTAGATTCGCACTTTAGCAAAACTGATTTGAGACTTCATGCAGAGTTGCCTGCAGTAAAAGATAGGTGCCCCATCTTCCTTTTACGTATCGGACCAGTTCACACCTAGAGGCTCATCTTTCTGAATCGCAATCATACTCACCCTCTATGGATACTGATCCATAGGTCATGATCTGTGCCACTGTAGATCCAAACGAGTGCGAAGGAAGCTCTTGCCCACTGGTCAATTTAACCTGCCATACATTTGGCAATTCCGCGATGAGCTGCCGACACCATACTGAGTCAAAAGCGTTTCCAAGCAGTAGGTTCTCTGGAACAAAATTCCAGTCAGTCTGATCAGACTTCGCGTGAACGTATTGCGTGGCGCTCATTTTCTCTTATCTACTCATATTCTTTGATGCTATTATTCTTTCGACATCTTCTATGGTATCAATATCGACAACTACTGTAGCGTCATGGACATCGATCATTTTTCGACTCAATGCATTCAAACGAAACCAATTAGATAGTCCTGTAGGTATTTCGGAATCAACAATTGTTTGAGCAAGACTTCTTGGAATCGCTATGGGATGACCATTGCGTCCCTGGTAACAAGGCGTGACGGCTACATTATTTTGACAGGCCTCGCTAATGAGAGCCACCAGCGTTTGCGAAGAAACCTCAGGGTGATCAGCAGGCTGAAGAATAATGCACTGACAATCCTTGGAAGCGAGCGCCTGCACTAAACCTAACTTTATCGAAGCAGACATTTCTCTACTTGGGTCAGCAGTAACTGAGATATAGGCACGGGGCACAAGCGCCTCTTCTACTTCTTGTTGCTGATATCCCAAGACAACGATCATTTCATCACAGGCAACTTGGAGATGATCAAAAGCACTACCAATAAGCGTGCCAGATCCATCTGGTGGTGGCCATGGTAGTAACTGCTTACCGCCACCCATCCGACGCCCTTGACCAGCTGCAAGCAGAAGACCGACAACACTCAAATCTTTTCTCCCACACGTTTCTCAATTCCTTTGAGCACCGTGTGTGGCATGAGAGGCATTTCCTTGTAGCGAATTCCAACCGCATGGTAGACAGCATTCGCTACCGCTGGGGCAACTGCGTGGATACCAATTTCTCCAATTGACTTCGCCCCCATGGTGCCATACCGATCATGGGTATCGATGAAGTCAATTTCCATTTCAGGCATATCAGCATATGCGGGCAGCCTGTAGTGCCGTATTGCATCATTGAGAATACGTCCTTGTTCATCCGCCAAAATACGCTCTGAGAGAATCCAACCGAGCCCCTGTGCTATCGCTCCTTCAATCTGCCCACGACACACCATTGGATTGATGAGCGTACCAACGTCAACACCTGCAACAAATCTCAACACTCGGATGTGTCCATCGTACTTATTGACCGCAACACGGACACCTTGAGCACAAAACCCAATACTACTTGGATCGGCCTGGTGATTTCGAACAACGCTACAAACCCGACCTTGATCGCTTATAAACTTGTGCAACTCAACAAGTGAGACAGAGCGGTCTTCCGTACAGATGACACCTTCAGAGAGCTTACTCTCTGCGGCCTCGCAACCTGTCATCTGACATACCTCATCTTTAAGTCGTTCGAGCATTGCCTCACCAGCCCGAACCGCGGCACCTCCTGCGACAAAAGTAGTTGCACCTGCAAAAGTGCCTGTATCAAAGGCGCCGCCAGCAGTATCACCCGCATGAATTTGAATTTGTTCAGTGCGGACACCCATCGCCTCAGCCAGAATTTGCACCAATGTTGTATCAGTACTGTTGCCCATATCTGCAGAACCAGTGTAATAATCAAACGCACCATCTGGCCGCAGCTCGAGTCTTGCCATTGAGCGATGCACGGTGGGTGGCGTACAGCTTTGTAAAGCAACTGCGTAGCCATTACCACATACCCAACCTTCTTCTTCGGGAGGGTCTGAAACACCACCCTCTCCACTCATTCGTTCTTGCACGCGATCAATACACTCAGACAGACCATAGCTACCAATTTCATGTGTTCCATGATCATCACTGAACGCGGTGATCGCATCGCCGGGACGAATCACATTTATTCGCCTGAGTTCGAGCGGATCAATATCAAGCTTCGTCGCCACCGCATCTAAGTGCGTCTCTATTGCATGTCCGGTCTGTGTTGCCCCATAGCCACGAAAACCACCGCTTGGTACGTTGTTGGTATAAACCGAAAAGCCGTTAATTTTCTTGTTGCGACATCGATAGAGTGACACAGGTTCATGACAAGCGGAGTACAACGTCTCTCCGCCGTGATTTCCGTAGGCACCCGTGTCAGAGATGACTTTTATCTGCAACGCGGTCATCGTGCCATCACTCTTGTGCCCAGTCTTGACACTTACTTTCATGGGATGGCGAAAAGAGGCCGCTATAAACTCTTCTTGCCTCGTAAAGTCGAACTTACATGGCCGCCTTGTCTTCATGGCCGCAAGGACGGCAAGATCTTCACTAATCACCTCTTGCTTTCCACCAAACCCTCCACCCACACGATCCTTATAGACCCTTATTTTTGGCATCGGCACACTAAAGATATGTGCCAGCTTCTCTCTGGCAATGAATGGCGCCTGAGTGCTTGTTCGCACTTCAAGATCGCCCTCGCCTGTAATCGACACAATGGAACAATGTGTCTCTAGATGCGCATGTTGCGCACGCGATGTTTGCACAATTGATTCATGGATCAAATCTGCTTCAGCAAATCCCTGGTCAATATCACCAACACCACCTTCTAGGGCCAACAACACATTTGATTTTGGAGCCAGAAGCACTGAACCATAATCATCATCATGAACACGGGGCGCGTCATCTTGCATGGCAAGCTCTGGATCATGTACTGACGGCTTCCGTTCATATTCGACTTCGAGTAGTTGGCACCCTTCCTGAGCAATAGAATCCGTTTCTGCGACCACTGCGGCAACGCGCTGGCCCACAAAACGAACCACATCATCCAGTACCCTTTTATCATCTGCATCAACTCTGTAATCATCGTGAAGCGCTGTGGAAAATCGTCGCCGAGGTGAATCTTCCCAGGTCAGCACTGCATGCACTCCCGGCAATGCCCGAGCTGCATCAGCATGAATGGCTTTTATCTTGCCCGCAGGAATCTCAGATCGCAATACACGCACATGAAGCATTCCCTCAGGCTCAACATCACCCGCATATTTTGTGGCGCCCGTGACCACTTCATGTGAGCATGAAAGTGGCTGACAAACACCAACACCACCGTTGGATTCCGCCTTGTCAATGTTACAGACACCATGTAGAGCATCGCGAATAGAACGGTATCCAGTACATCGACAGAGATTACCTTTTAGTTTTTGAGGCAAGTCTTCATCGTCAACGTCGCCCAATGAAGCGGCTGTCATGATCATGCCCGAGGTACAAAATCCACATTGAAAACCCTGGGCATCATGGAACGCTTGTTGAATCGGTGCGAGACCATCATCAGTTGCCAAACCCTCGATTGTTGTTACATGTCGCTCCGCGCATCTCGGCGCAGGAACCAAACAACTATGCACAGGCTTATCATCCAGCCAGACCGTACAAGCTCCACAATCACCTTGATCACAACCACGGCGTACGCCTGTGAAACCCAGGCGTTTTAAATAACTCCGAAGGCACTCACCTGGCTCGGGAACACCCTCAGTCACAATGCCGTTTACTGTCAACTCCATTAAAGACACTGTTTACCTTGCTCCGTGGTCTATTTTAGAGCGCAACTGCTGAGCCAAATAGTGCGACATTGATTCACGATAAAAAACATCCCCATGCTGATCATCAAAATACGCCTCTTTTGGAATCGCTTGCCGTATAGCGACATCCAGTTCACCTGAACTTGGTAGTTTTTTAAACGCAATTTGATACGGCTTGGTCACCGATGCTGTAAACGTGAACTCAACCTCTCTGGTTTTGTCATCAATTGTTGCGATCACCAGCGCTGCTGAACGGCCAATGTGTGTCAAGGAGCGTAAATCCATGAAGACACGTCTTTTCAACCATGCTTTAGGTAAATGGATACTACGAAGTATGTCACCGGGGCCTAAAGCATTATCAAGAATACCCCTGTGAAAATCGATTGACGAAGACTTGATCGGGTCTTCCCCATGAGGCCAGATGGTGTACTCGGCATGCAATGCTGCTGCCATGCTGATCATTGAACCAGCTGGTAGCGACATACAAATATTACCGCCCACTGTCGCTTCATTGAATATTTTGAATGATGCAGAAAGCGCCTTTGCACAATTCTCAAACAACTCGCAAGCATGCCAATCAGATGGATACTGATACTCAAGTAATTCGTGAATGCGACATGTGGCAGCAATCTCAAGACCAGATTCACTGACTTGTATTGGATCCCAATTCAGTGAAGTCAAATCAATGATTGTTTCAATGCCTGGGGCATCGTTACTGTCAACTTGCCCAGGTGTGATTCGCCCAGTCATCTGTGGTTCTGAATACAACCAGGTTCCACCCGCCAAGAATGCACTGCCCGGCTTCCATTGCCGAGCCTGTTCATCATTCGCTGGCTTTAAATAGTCACGGACGCCTGCGATATTCATGACATCACCTTGTAAACCCGTTCTTAAACCAAGCTTAAACAAACTACTTGGGACTAAACTTGCACCTATTCAATTAGCTGTAGTAACAGTAAAACAGAACTACGGTACTGGATATTGTAAGATTGGTGATACCAGAATGATATCTGCAGTCACTTTTTATCAGCACCTTTCTCGAACATACCTTTGGATTTTTTGATGACCACGAACCAGTCTATGACTCCAAAGACACTGCCGAATACAGCGTCCTGGTGGAATTGGGGCCTCGCAGCCCTCTATCTCATGTCTTGTGTATTTAGTGTCGTGTCATTTGCAGTACTGATGCCAATGATTGAGAAGGAAGCTGGATTATCAAAAGCAAATCTGAGTGCAATGACTGGCCTGTTCTTTTTCGCTTATTCAATAGCACAGCTTGCTGCTGGCCTACTCATTGATCGGCTGGGAAGTCGCTGGCTCATTGGTGTAACAGCAGTGATGGCAACCTTAGGCGGGCTCTTGTTCGTCTCATCAGATAGCGCATTCGTGATGTATCTAGGCAGATCACTTATGGCCATTGGCCTCTCCTCAGCATTCGTAGGTGCACTCTACTTGGCAAGCAAGTGGTTTCCCGTATCACGCTTTGGCTTAATGAGTGGCGTTACCAATATGTCTGCCAATATAGCGGGCGCAGTTGGATCTTGGGCGATTGCTGGTTTGCCGTATAAACCGGTGATTCTTTGGTGGGCGATTATCAACGTTGTTATTGCGGCGTTGATTCTATTGATCGTCAAAAACAAGACGCCTCAAATCGAAATAGATGATGAAGAAGAAACCATGGGAATGATCAAAGGCTTTGCCTTTCTGTTTAGCTCATGGCAGGTTTGGCTTGCTTGCATCTTCTTCACGGGCCTTTTTGGCACTTTTCTGTCCTACGCAGACTTCTGGAACATTCAAATCCAACAAGCATATGGTTACCCAATAGAGACTGCAGCTTTGTTGAATGCCCTCCTCCCTATCGGGCTTGGTTTCGGTAGTGTTTGTTTTGGTTGGTTTTCTGACATGATCGGAAAAGTAGCCTTTCCATGTCGCATTTGTGCGATCGCATCAGTTTTCTTACTCGGCTTACTAATTTACACACCCTATCTTCCTGTCATTGTGGTGCCCCTCCTGTTATTCCTATCTGGATTTTTCGTAGGTGGATCAACGCTTGCCTTTCCTGCAGCGATTCAGTATTGCCCACGAAGCGTTCAAGGCACGGCGATCGGTCTCGTCACAACATGTGGATACATAGGTGCTGGCATACTCAACCTTATCGTGCCCAGCATTCTCGGAAATGTTCCAGATTTTCACACACTTCCGTCAGCTTGGCTCAGCTACATGAATCTTGATAGCGATCAGATAGAAACTGTCTTTAGTTTTAGAATAAGCATGCTCCCACTTATGGCCGCAGTCATACTGGCAATCATCGCATCACTGTTTCTCCGCGATGTACCCAAAACTCAACCGAGCGATGGATGAGGCTAAGGTAAATTTTTGGACAAAGATATTCGGCGATGAGTCAACGAGCACAGTGTGATTCGACACAACGCAATCATTTTTGACTACAAAAATATAGTTTGAAGATACTCAGCCAATCGACTTGGCTAATTCACTCAATGTCGCCATTGAGGTGTGAATACTGAGGCAAGGGAGCGCATCAAGTGATAATTCTCCAACCTGCCGACCACCGACTGCGAGCAACACGCCAAGGGCCTGGCAATCATGTAACAGGTTATTGAGCTCTTCAGAGCGAGCAACGGGATCTTTTACACTACTGATTGAAACCCACACCAGCTCTGGACGTTCCTCTTTGGGCAAATCAATACTGTTCATCCGAATCACCTCTACCGGGGTATTCGGTCCAATATTGCTGACCGAACCACCACAATCCTCAAGAACACTGGCGATAAATGCAGATGGCAATTGATACGGATCTCCAGCGAGCCCACCACCGGTTGCCGTAAAAAGCGGTTCTTGATGAACGGTCATTGAGCGGAGCGTGTGTACGACAGCCATTAAAATCTGCGTCGCACGATGTTCTATCAGTATTCCTTGAGTCGTATGCCCATCCGATCCTATTGAGTGCATCGCTGGACGAACGAAGCGATCTGCAAGTTCTGCCATGGAACAACCAGCTAAAAACTCTGATATCAGCAACTGCTGAGTTGCATCCTGATCTCCAGCTCTTAAAGATGCCTCGAGCGCTTCTACCGGCGAGGTACTTGCCGAGACATCTGCGCCGATGAGATGCTCAATGCCTAACACCGCCGGATCGCGAATCTCCAGCCTGAGAGCCCGAACACCACTGAGCGCGTCAAGGACAGTAATTCTGCGATGACCTCCCGCCGTGCGAGTTGATTGCAGGTGCCCCTGATCCACCCACCTCTTTACGGAAGATTCGCTCACACCAACTGCCTTGGCGAGATCACGAGGCGAAATCGTGCGGGATGTCCAGACATCAGCCATATAAGGAGTATATCGGCCATGATGGGATAAAACAAAAGAATTGAATGTTTTGAACGTTTTTTTTGGGATATTGGCTTGACGAAGCCGTAAATATACCTATCCTTCACACAGACTTGAACGATTTGAACGATATTTACCACTTTCACAAGGATTTCACCATGCTCCTCGCCTCAGTCATCACAGCCTCAGCAATCTTCGCACAGTGCGATAGCACGAACCAATCAGTACAAACCTCGATCAGCCAACCTGCACCCACAATTGTCGAAGTCGCTGCCAGCAATCCAGACTTTTCAACACTCGTCGCTGCGATCAATGCTGCAGAACTGACAGAGACATTGGCAGGCCCCGGCCCTTTTACGGTGTTTGCTCCAACCAACGCTGCCTTTGCCAAGTTGAAGCCAGGAACCGTCGAGATGTTGGTCAAACCAGAAAACAAGCAAGCGCTTACGGATATTCTGACGTACCACGTGGTTCCAGGGAATATGCCCGCCAGCAAGGTAATGTCGACCAACGGCGGACAGACGGCGGGTGGACGCTGGGTCCAATTTTCGCGGTCCGGAGACGCGGTCATGGTCGACGACGCCAAAGTCGTGACAGCTGACATCGTCTGCAAGAACGGCACCATTCATGTGATCGACACAGTGATGATGCCATCCGACGCCAGCATTGTAAAAACAGCAAAAGAAGCTGGGTCATTCAAAACACTGCTTGCTGCGGCTCAGGCGGCTGGACTTGCAGAAACGCTTGATACAAAGGGTCCGTTTACTGTCTTCGCACCCACCGATGATGCATTCAATGCCCTGGGCAAAGAGACGATTGCGAATCTGCTGAAGCCTGAGAATCGTGACCAGCTTGCGACTATTTTGAAGCATCATGTGGTTGCAGGTCGGGTGTACTCACCAACCGCAGTCTCTGCTGGCTCCGCAACATCGCTCGCAGGCACGACTCTTCCGATCACGGTTCAGTCAAATGGAGCCATGGTTGGCAAAGCCAAAATCATTGCAACTGATATTGACACAAGTAACGGCGTCATCCACGTCATTGATCGCGTCATGATCCCAACCATGAAAACGACGCAATCGAACTGATCGCTCCTTCCTCTGCTCATTTGTTGAGAAGTAACTTCCCTAGCCCTCTTTCTTCCATTCGGGGAGGTGCCTCGAGCACCTCCCCTGAAGGATGAAAACAATGAACCAACCAACTGAATCATCCAAACCAAAGCCTCGCATCGCCATACTCGGCGGAACCGGCTATGTCGGCTCTCGGCTCATATCACAGCTGCTGCGAAGCGGGTACCAGGTGCACTGCCTGGCTCGAAGTCCTCAAAAGCTCACTTCACGAGCATTCCCGAACCAAGCGAACCTGACCGTCGCAAAGTGCAATCTTGAAGATACCGACGATATTGCCAAACAACTTGAAGGCCAGGAAATCGTCTTCTACTTAGTTCATTCGATGCGTTCAGCCGGGCGGTCTTACGCCACGGTCGACGATGACCTTGCTAAAAACACCGCTCAGGCTGCTGAGCGAGCAGGTGTCCAGAGAATTATTTATCTCGGGGGACTTGGTGAGTCACAGGATCGTCTTAGTGAGCATCTCCAATCGCGACGCGATGTTGAAGAGAGCCTCGCCGCTACGTCCATACCTCTGACCACGCTTCGAGCGGCCATGATTATTGGCAGCGGATCAGCGTCGTTTGAGATTCTTCGCTATCTCGTCGAGCGACTACCGATCATGGTCACACCAAGATGGGTTCGCACCGAGTCGCAACCAATTGCCATCGCTGATGTACTGCGATTACTTGAGGCATGCATTGAACATCCGGAGACCAGTGGCCAAACTTTAGATATCGGAGGGGCTGATGTTGTCGATTATCAATTCCTCATGCGACTGGTTGCCGTTCGACTTGGCCTCAAACCAAGACGCGTCATTCCTGTCCCCATCTTAACACCACGCCTCAGCGCTCTTTGGATCCATCTCGTCACGCCAGTCGACGCTGCTATTGCCCAACCTCTTGCTGCCGGACTGAGCAACCGTGTTGTCTGTCGAGATAACGCTTCCCACGAATTGCTTGGCCGGAAACCTCTGACGGCCGCTGCTGCTATTGATGCTGCTTTGGAGCACACGCGTGACGACAGCGTTGAATCATCTTGGACAGATGCCGGCCCGTTGCCAGGAGATCCTGACTGGTCAGGCGGTCGCGTCTACACGGATTCACGCTCGATCACCGTCGATGCACCTGTTCATGCAGTCTATGAGGCCATTACGCTGATTGGTGGAGGCCACGGCTACTACGCTGCAGACTGGCTCTGGAAACTTCGTGGCATCATGGACCGCCTTGCAGGAGGCCCTGGCTTGCGGCGTGGTCGGCGAACCGAACGCGTCATTAGCACCGGCGATGCCCTGGATTTCTGGCGGGTGCTTCACGCAGATCGTGACCGAAGATTGATCCTCTTTGCAGAAATGAAGCTGCCTGGCACGGCCACGCTCGAATTCTCTCTGGAACAAACTGATGAAAACACCTCAATAGTTCAAACCGCACGTTTTCGTCCCAGAGGACTCTTTGGTATCGCTTATTGGATGGCGGTCAAACCACTTCATGGAATTGTCTTCTCTGGCATGCTCAACGGGATTGTCCGGGAATCCCGAAGGCTTGCCGAGTCACTACCTGGGAGGCAAACCGATGTGTGAACTTGTATGGTTTCGACATGATCTACGAGTGGCCGAGCAACCGGCGCTCAACGCAGCCTTGCGATCCTCTCAAGAGGTCGTCGGCCTTGTCATTGTGGATCGAATCCAATGGAAAGCTCATGGATGGGGTATCCCATGCATGACCTGGTATACAGATACGGTACGAGCACTTGCGGATCAACTTGCCGCAATGGGCATTGTACTTCGGGTTGAAATTGCAACGACATGTAAATCTCAATGCACCATCGTCTCAGAAGTGGCTCAAGACATGAAAGCGAAGTGCGTGCATGTCGGGCGTCAGGCTGGCTTTGATGAGCGAAGACGTGATCAGAACATCAAAAGAGAACTCAGTGATGTCGGAATCAAATTGGTTGAGCATACAACTGAGTCAATTCTTCCAGTGGAGCTCATCCGTAGCAAGTCAGACCTCCCCTACTCGGTGTACACCCCCTTTAGACGTGCCTGGGACGCTCAACTTAGTCAGGTGGGATTGCCTGATCTAGATAAAGCGCATGCCTCGGCAACGCCAATAGCGAGTCCGCAAGTTCCCTATATCGATCTTGGTGAAGCGACTTGGAGTCATACCGCTTGGTGTGCTGGCACAGCTTCGGCGTTAGAAAGGCTCAATACCTTTCTCCAAGGACCTATTGATCACTACCACACCAACCGTGACAGACCTGACCTCAATGGCACCAGCACCCTGTCACCTTGGCTTGCTGTTGGAGCAATCTCACCTGTCATGTGCCTTCGACCGTTAGTTGAGCGCTATGGACTGGACCCAGAACAATGGCCCGATGGACCGCGTGTATGGCGACAAGAACTGGTTTGGCGCGAGTTCTACCGACATGTCATGATGACACGTGACAAAGTTTCACAAAATCAGCCGATGCAGGATTGGACTGAAAAACTCGAATGGCGAAGTGACGCTGATGCACTCAATGCTTGGACGAATGGCCAAACTGGTTTTGATATCATCGATGCCGCTATGATTCAGTTGAGAGAGCTTGGTTGGATGCACAATCGACTTCGCATGGTTACTGCAATGTTTCTGACTAAGAACCTGATGGTCGACTGGCGTCTCGGCGAGCTACACTTTTCCAAGCATTTGATTGACTATGATTTCGCGAGCAACAACGGCGGCTGGCAGTGGGCGGCTTCGACCGGAACCGATGCGGCACCTTACTTCAGAATATTCAACCCAGAGTCACAGGCAGAAAAGTTCGATCCCGATCGGCAATACCAAGCGCAATGGCTCAATGGGCATAGCCGCCCCACGCAAATTGTTGATCTAAAGACGACAAGAGCGTTTGCGATCCAAGCTTTTAAGTCTGCCAAGGCAGGAGCAACTGAAAGTGACAATTGAACCTGATGTCCAACGCGAAAATGGTGACTTTGTCTTGCGAGCGAGAGCGCGCGTTGAACGTCCCCGTGATGAAGTATTCGATTTTTTTTCAAATGCGCGTAATCTAGAACGACTCACACCAGAGTTTCTGAATTTCAAAGTGCTCACGCCTGGGGAAATCAAAATGCACCAGGGCGCCTTGATTGACTACAAACTTCGTGTTCGAGGAATACCTATCCGGTGGAGAACAGAGATTACCGCATGGGACCCGCCCTACAAATTTGAGGACAATCAGCTCAAAGGCCCATATCGCAAATGGCTTCACCAACATATCTTTATAGAGGATGGTGATAGCACCATCATGGATGACATCGTCAGGTACCGCGTTTGGGGCGGTCGCCTGATTAATCGATTGATGGTTGAACGCGACGTACGCAAGATCTTCGCCTATCGAGGCGAAGTACTTGCTTCCTTTTTCCCAGGCACAAAGAACGAATGACCACCGAATCGATACTGCTCATTGCACAGGCATTTGCCAGTTGTGGCATGTTTGGCCTTATATGGCTTATCCAGCTCGCTCACTATCCGCTCCAAATTCATGTACCCGCCGATGGTTTTGTTGACTATCAAGCATCACACATGTTTCGTGTTACTTTTGTCGTCGGTCCATTAATGCTCATCGAGTTGATTGCCGCGGTTTGGCTCGTCCAATTACCGCTTCAAGGAATGATGCTCTTGGCTGCCTGGATTGGTGTGGCTCTCATTGTCATCATCTGGCTCTCGACCGCTGCCTTACAGATCCCCTGCCACTTCAAGCTAGAGCGGGCCAAGGACGATGCCGTCATCGCCAGATTGGTACTCACCAACTGGGTCCGAACCATTGCATGGACAGGCCGCGCCGGCATTACAGTATGGATGCTCGCGATGGCGATGGCCAACTAGCGCCGATCACCCTCGGACGGCTCCAAAACCATCGCTATCCGTCAAATCCTTATCCTTCGACACGCCACAACTAGACTGACGAATTTCTTCGTGTATACTCTCAACGATATCCCACACGAGGCAATACTCCATATGACCCAGAAAAAGAGCGCACGCAAACCAACCGATGCCGAATGCCAGATCCTGAATGTCATCTGGAGACGCGGCAGTGCTACTGTGCGCGAGGTCTATGATGATCTCAGTGACGAGAGTGAGATTGGCTATACAACTGTATTAAAGTTCATGCAGATCATGACAGACAAGGGCCTTTTGAGCCGCGATACAAACGTGCGACCCCAGATTTATAAGGCCTGTCACTCACAAAAGAAAACACAGAAAACAATGGTTGCAGATCTTCTTGACCGAGCCTTTTGTGGCTCTCCAGGCAATCTTGTTCTCCAAGCACTTTCAATGCGAAAAACCACGCCGGAAGAACTTCAGGAAATACGTGACTTGGTCAAAAAACTGGAGCGGCAACAATGAATGAAGCAACGCTCTTTTCCTACCTATGGCCCACACTGGGACTGACAATCGCCCACTTCCTATGGCAGGGCTTCTTGATCGCGGCCATTACGGCACTTGTGCTCGCCATCTTAAGACGAGCCACTCCAACATCTCGTTACATGGTGAATTGTGTTTCCATGATCTTTGGTCTTGTTGTTTTTGTAACCACTTTCATTCTGATCTTCTCACAAAGTGGTGAAGCACCCTTATCAGGGCTCGATAGCGACCTCCTGATGTCTTCAACCATACTTGCTGATTCACCTGTATCAGAAGCACAACATCAAATCGATATGACAATGAGCATCATCGATGAAAGCACTGGAACATTGCCTGCTGAAAATGTCACCTTCTGGCAAATGGCAACCGCGCTCTGGACTATTAATACCCTGGCCTGGATATGGCTTGCCGGCGCTCTCTTTATGTTGACGCGCTTCGCGGTGCAGTGGAATACTGCTCGCTATTTAAAAACCAATCTAGTCATCACTCCTGATCAAAAATGGCATCGCCTCTTTGATGAAATCAAAGCAAAACTGGGCATCAATAAAGGCATCAAAATACTTCAAAGTAGCCTCGTTGAAACGCCAATGGTTATTGGATGGATGAGTCCAGTGGTACTGATTCCGACATCAGTCTTTACCTCGCTGACAACAGATCAAATCCGAATGATCCTAACTCATGAACTTGCACACATTCGCCGTTATGACCACCTGGTCAATATCGCCCAAGGTGCTATTGAAATAATGCTCTTTTTTCACCCAATGACTTGGTGGCTCTCAAAGAATATTCGTATCGAAAGAGAATATTGCTGTGATGACGCCGCAATAACAGTAACTAGCAAACCACGATTATTTGCTGAAGCACTTATCGAACTTGAAGCACTTCGCATTAAACGTCAAAACCAACTGCCAAATACCGCACTCGCACTGACCGGAGGTTCGCTCATGTCCCGTATCAAACGCATCGTTAATCCAGTTTCATCTCAAGACGCAAATCGACTTCAATCGAAAACACCGCTGGCCCTACTCCTGACGCTACTTTTACTGATGAGCGGTATGACCTATGTTGCAAGCACTGCCTACGCCACCGCGAATGCTGGCAATGAGACCAGTGAGGCGATCCAAGATCATGACGGGCATAGCCACGCAGATCATGACGACCACGAGCATCATGATGACCACGGCCATCACGACGAGCATGACATTGACTTTGAACACTTCCCTGATGACCAAGAGCTTCGCGACATGATTGCGGAAGGTGTAGAAGAAGGTGAAGTGAGTCGCCGACAGGCTGGTGACATTATGACACTGCACAAAGAGCTCCAAACACAGATCGCCGATGGTGAGCTATCAAAGCAGGAAGCCGCTCGCGTATTTCATGAAGAAGTACTCCAACTCCTCGGCTGGAACGACCATGACGAAGATGAAACCGATTCACGCAGAATGATTTTCCCAACCCATGAAGCGCTGAGATCACGTATTGAAGATGGCCTCAGAGAAGGCGACGTTAATCGCGAACAGGCTGCACAAATTATGGCCATTTACGAGCGATTCCAAGCCGGCATCGAATCAGGCCGAATGTCACATGAAGACGCTGGCCCAGCATTTCGTAATCGTGTCATGGCGATGCTCGATGAAGAAAATGGTCATGGGCGAGAAGATCACCAGCACAGGGACGACCATCATGACCAAGGGCACGACCATCATGACCAGGGGCACGACCGCATCATGGCTGCCCGCATTGGTGGCATGCTCATGACCCTCGGCGAAGCCGTTGAATCTGGACGCATGTCTCCAGAAGATGCAATGCGGCAGATCATGGAAACCGCTGAACGCATGGGCATGATGCAGCACCATGAACATGATGAACGTCATGCTGATTTTGAGCGACAAGAAAGAGAACTCATGGAAGCCGTTCGCCGTGGTGATATCAGTGAAGAAGATGCCCATCGACGCCTGAAAGAGATGGAGCGGCACATGACGGGCCGTGATCAAGATCATCAAAGGCGTGGAGATCAAGGCGATGGTATGTCAAAAGAAGACTACAACCGTGCGGTCGATCGACTCAAGAGAGGTGTGGAATCAGGCAGAATCTCTGAAGAAGATGCAGACCGGCGTATCGAGGAGATGAAGCGAGAAATGAAGCGCCATTCACGTGGCGACAACGATCACATGAATGCCGATCAGCAAGAAGAGTACATGAAGCGCGTGGCTCAGCGACTCGAAAAGGCCGTTGAAAGCGGACGCATGACTGAAAGAGAAGCCAAAGATAAATACGCTGAGATGGAGCGAGAGATGCATGAACGCATGAGAGACTAATCACCGTGTCTCTTTATTGCTCAATGCAATCGGCTGCGTGATTATTTTCTTCTTTGCTGTGCGCCATCAAGGAGCCACTTCATGTCCGTCTTGCCAATATTGCTTTTATTGCTGACCCAACCCTCTGCACCGGATGATATCCTCGCAGCCTATGAACCAGGGCATACGACCATCATGGTTGAAGGCGCGGAAGCTACTTTTCCCTATCGTCTTCACCGCCCCACCACCGCCAGTGCCGACAACCCACTTCCCTTGGTCATCTTTCTCCATGGTCGTGGTGAGACCGGCAATGACAATCAAATGCAACTGAGGCGCTTTCCCAAACAGATGCTGACCGAACCACACCTGATGCGACATCAGGCATTTGTGCTCGCGCCGCAGTGCACTGGCGGAGGTTGGTCACCGCGCCCGCGCCGAGGCCAGGATCCGGTTGATCCAAATGTACCGACACCCTCAATGCAAGCGCTGATCAAGAAGATTCGTGAGCTCGCCCAAGATCCTTCCGTAGACCGTTCGCGCATCTATCTCACTGGTCTTTCCATGGGTGGCTTTGGATCATGGGACTTGGCCGCGCGCCATCCCGAGTGGTTTGCAGCCGTGGTTCCGATCTGCGGCGGCGGGCGTACTGCCACTGCTGAAACACTCGCTGAAAGCGATCTGCCAATTTGGAACTTCCATGGCGATAAAGATTCGGTGGTTGACATTAAGTATTCACGTAATCTCGTGAATGCGATTCGTGATGCTGGCGGCCAGGTGGGCCACACCGAGCTACGTGGTGTTGGCCACAACGCTTGGGACATTGCTTACGGACCGCAAGGCGGCATAGAATGGATGTTTGCTCAGCAGCGCGCCAAGCCAGCTGAGATCCCTGCTGAGGAGCAGGCGACAGAGCAGCCCGTAAAGAACTAACTCGACCTATATAGCTCTCTGGTTAACTAGCAGGCTCACGATGGATTTTCCTCGTGCGTCGCCGCCAGCGGCGCCACAGTGCCAGGAGCACAAAGACCACAAGTAATGGTTCTGAAAGACCCCTTAAGCTGGCACCCTCTACGAGAGGCATAGGCACATTAGATAGTGCATGAATACCAACGGCAATAAAGATATTGTTGGTTAGCAAGAAGTAGGCTGTCAGAAAGAGACCAGAGATAAACAAACTTAATTGATCGTTCCAAACAGCCTGCCAATTTTCATAACGACCTTTGTAGAGGCGATTTGGTACGTGTCCAAGAGCAAAAATAAATTGTGAGACCAAGATAGCGATAATGAGCATCGGTATTGTTCTTCGCATACCAGCAATGCGCAGTAGAACAAAGATCTGACTGATCAAGAACGCGCGGTAGAGAATCTCTTCATAGAGCGCATTCCCAAAAATCTGCCCTAGAAAATTACCTATTAAATGTGTTCCCCACCCCAGAGCCCAAGTAGCATCTCCGCCACTTTCAATGAGCTGCACAATCTGGGCCGCACCCCAAATAACAACTGTCCAGGCAATACCAGGCAATATTTTTTTTCGAAACAAGGCCAGATCATGAAAACGGAGCCGTCCAATACACCAAAACAATGTCCCGATGATAATAAATTGGATGATGTAGGCCTGAAGTGTGCCTCCGATCAGACCAGCGGTCGCCTGTGTGATCGGTGCCGACCATTCCTGTTTGAAATAGACTAGGTTTAAGAAGCTGCTGGTTACAGTATGGACAAACAGAACCAGAACAATAAACCACCAAGCCGTTACTTTGACAGAACCCATCCACTCTAAGGATGAACGGGAACCATCGGTTTGCTTGAGTAAGTCGATTGCCATATAGAACTGAGTCCTCTTATTTTTTTGATTGCGGACGAAACGCTTGAATGATCTTCGGATTGGTTTCCAGATAGGGTCCACCAATCAAATCGATGCAATATGGCACCGCCGCAAAGACGGCATTGAGACACTCCGCAATGGCGGCTGGTTTTCCTGGCAAATTGATGATCAATGAAGAGCCACGCGTGCCAGCTATTTGCCGCGACAAAATCGCAGTCGGAACTGACTTGAGTGATTCGGTGCGCATCAACTCACCAAAGCCTGGCAGAATTCGGTGACAAACAGCTTCAGTCGCTTCGGGTGTGATATCTCTTAGCGCCGGACCAGTGCCTCCTGTCGTGACAATTAAACCGCACTTCAGTTCGTCACTTAATTCACACAAAGCTGCCTCAATCTGCGGCTGCTCGTCAGGCACCAGACGCCGTTCCGGTTGCCAAGGGCTCGTCAGCACTTCAAGAAGCCAGGCTTCAATGGCTGGGCCACTGCGATCTTCATAATCACCGCGAGAGGCGCGGTCAGAAATCGTCACAATGCCGATAGATGCTTTGGTTGACATGCCATCAATGCTATCAGTAGACGTGTTTTTTTGCTCTGAAATGCATGCCATCGCTGTGAGGCACCTCTCAGTGGTCGCCTTAGGAACCAAGCTGCATGATTCTAAGAACATGGCTTAGAATGGTGGGTGATGGCAAAGAATGTAACGCGCAACTATGACTCCAAACGCGATCGCGACCATGTCGCGCGTATCTATCATGAAGCGAATTGGATTGAGCATAGCGAATTTGAAAAAATCTCTGAGCTTGACGCTTGGTGGAAATCCGGTGACACACTGGTCACTGAACTTGATGGAGCCGCAGAAGTGCTGGCTCAATCAGTCAAAGGAACGATGCGTTATCTCACTGAGGATTTACCACTGAGTCATGTTTCTGATGTACTCACCAGCCGCATTGCGCGACAGCGCGGTTTGGCCAGTCGAACGACGGCTCTTCTCATGCAAAAGACAGCTGGCGCCGGCGCTGCCGTTGCTCGTTTGAGCGCCTTTGATCAAGGCTACTACGATCGTCTCGGCTTCGGCTCTCTTTCATACCAACGGGAGCTGACCATCGACCCTGCGCAGTTACGCGTGCCTTCACTTACCCGCACGCCACGACGATTGACCCTCGATGATGTTGAAGAGGTCCATCAAAACCGCCTGACGCGACTGAAGACACACGGCGCCTGTAATCTTGAAAGTAGTCTCGCCACAAAAAACAACTTTGTCTGGCGCCAAGATTTCTTTGGCCTTGGTTTTAACAACGATCAGGGACGCCTGACCCACCACTTGACCATGAAGCCAGGGCAAGAACATGGCCCATACACCCTTGGTTGGATGGCCTATGAAACGCCTGCGCAATTGATAGAGCTACTCAGCCTAGTTCGATCGCTGGCTGATCAGATTTATGGTGTCCGTCTTGAAGAACCGGCATTCGTACAGCTACAGGACTTATTGAAAGAACCATTTCGTGTGTTACGAACGCGCCGCAAAAGTGACTTTGACGTAAAACCATTTAGTCTGAGTTGGGAGCAGATCCGTATTCTCGATTTACCTACCTGTATTGCCGCCGTTCAACTCCCTGGTGATTCGGTCCGCTTCAACCTCGATCTCGATGATCCCATTGAGACCTATCTTGCTGACGATGAAGGTTGGCGTGGAATTGGTGGCCAGTGGTGTGTCACCCTGGGGCCATCGAGCTCTATTAAGAGCCAACATGAAAAAGGACTGCCCCTACTACGAGCATCTGCCGCCGCCTTTTCTCGTCTATGGTTTGGGGTGCAAACAGCAACTTCGCTAAGTGTTGGCGACAACCTCGAGGGCGAACCTGATTTACTGGCGGCCATTGAAGGTGTGCTGCGTCTGCCCCGCCCCATCACAGATTGGGATGGATAGTCTTATTGAGCCCGTTGGTCTCTTCGACCGTCGCCCTTGGCAAGAGGCGATCTGAGCAAGAATATTTTAAAAAGAGATCACTGCAATTGATCAGGCCTCTGGGGACATCTCTACCTGGTGGATCTTACTTATGCCTGTCTATCGCCTCGTCTCCGCCACAGTGATCTCTGTACTCTTGGCTTACACGCCAATCCAAGCCGCTCAAGAAGGATGCGACGATGTGATGGCCTGGGGGCTTACCAAACAGCGTGACGTACCAAGTCCGCTGGTTGACGTGACTGCGATTGGCAGTGGAGAGAGCAACTCTATCGCGTTGCGCTCGGATGGCATGGTCGTTGTTTGGGGCGAGGAAGAATCGGCCGTGCTCACAGGCAGCCACGGCCCTCCACCACTCATACCAGCATCTGCTCAGTTCACCACCAAAGCTGTTGCTTTTGGTGGTACTTGGATGCTGACACTCTCACATGATGGCAAGCTACAGGGACGCAATCGAGCCAACCTCAACCAGCGCTATCAATACAACAACCTGACTGATGTGGTTGCTATTGCCGCTGGCACCGATGTTCATTTTTCCTTAATGCTGATGGCCGACGGAACAATCTTCACACATGGACGAGAGAACTGGACGCCTACCAATCTCACCAATGTCAAAGCTATTGCCGCCGGCTCAAACCATGCCATGGCGCTCCAAGGCGATGGCACCGTTGTGGTCTGGGGTGACAACCAACATGGACAAACTGATGTACCAGCCGGCCTTGATGATGTTGTTTCGATCGCTTGTGGATACAACCACTGTTTAGCTGTGCGCCAAGACGGTACGGTCGTGACCTGGGGCAGCAATAGTCAACAGCAGTGTGATGTCCCAGCTGACCTACACAATGTCGTCTCGGTCGCCGGTGGCGCTTTTCACTCACTGGCCGTCCAAGCCAATGGATCGGTGATTGGCTGGGGCCGCAACGCTGAAGGTCAAACCAGTATTCCCGCAGGCCTCACCAACGTTGATGTGGCTGCCTGCGGCGCTATGCATTCAATGGCGCTCACAAGCAACGGCACGATCCTTGCATGGGGCGATGATTCTTCTGGCCAAGCAAGTGTCACCCCCACCGTCGACATGGACCTCACCAATGTCAAAGCGATCTCTGCATGTGAAGCCCACCTCTTAGCCTTACGCGATGATGGAAGTGTTGTCGCCTGGGGCTCGAATGAATCGGGACAGACAAACGTACCGGCAGATCTGACCGAGGTGATCGCCATTAACGGTGGCGATGCTTATTCGATGGCGCTGCAATCAAATGGATATGTTCGCGCGTGGGGCGCGAATCACGATGGCCAAATTGATGTACCAGCAGATTTGACCGATGTCATCGCCATCGGCGCTGGTAGCAAGCACGCCTTAGCCATTAACGCTGATGGCACTGTGACTGCATGGGGCAATAACAACTACGGGCAGTCAGAGGTGCCAACGACACTTTATGAAGCCACCATGATTGCCGGCGGCAAGCACCACAGCTTGGCGCTACAGTCAGACGGTACGGTGATGGCTTGGGGCCGCAACAACTACGGTCAAACGCAGGTCCCCCCCGGTTTAGATGATGTCGTTTCCATTGCATGTGGCTCAGATCATTGCCTTGCGGTCCGTGCAGATGGAACCGTTATTGGTTGGGGACGCAACAGCAACGGACAACTGAGCATTCCAGCCGATCTCGAAGATGTCACGGTCACTGATGGCGGCACAGAGCATTCGATTGCACTGACACGCCACGGCCAGATCGTTGCGTGGGGTGGCGTGGTTAACTCTGGCCCAGGCCCAGGCGGTGGTGGTGGTCCAAACTCCATCTTCGGCCCCTTCCAATATGGTCAGGCTCGTGAACCAACGCTGATCAATGATCACGTTCTGGTCTCAGCAGGCGGCGACAACTCGATGGCTGTCCGAGATCGCTGCGCACCGTGCTCGCCAGCCGATTTCAATAACGACCAAATGGTTAATGTGTTTGACCTACTGTTTCTATTTGGTGTCCTTGGTCAAGGTTGCCAGGAAAGCTCACCAGATGCATGCCGCGCCGATCTCAACCATGATGGCGGCGTTGGGGCGGATGATCTGGGGCTACTCTTACAGCAATGGGGTCAATGCCCCTAAAGCATCAAATATCATGCGCAAGAAAAGCAAGGCTTATCTTCGGCGATAAATACTGACTCAATGCTATTTAATGTTTTTGTTTTCAATTTGATGTTGTCGTAGACGAACGGCCTCACTTAAGCGATGCATTCGCAAACGCTGCGCCAGACCTGCTGTCAACCAATTCTTAAAACCATATCGCTTAATACGTCCATGGTAAATCGATGCTCGGTTCCGAACATTCAATAAGAGCTTGCGAGGCCCAGCCAATGGCTTTGGTGGATGACCGCTTGGTTGATAGCCGCACGACTCAAGAAGTGGCCCAATGCGCGCTTCGACTAAACCAATCTCGTACGGGGTTTGTTTTCTTTTCCACTGATACGTCAACGACACATCCGGCTTCGAATAAGTCGATCGTTGATCATAGTTCAGCATGTCATAATCAAAATCAAAACCTATAAATTCACACAGCCGTTGCAATTGGGATTCGGGTTCTTTAATCAGCTTTTCATAGTGCAAAGTCAACACCTGATGCGCGGGAAGCTTCGTACCGTATTGGGCCCATAAAAGCTCTGTATCAATCCAATGTGAAGCTCCGTGATAGACATTGCTGGCCCAATTCATAGCGATTGAAGATCTTGCCACATCCCTAGGATCGCGCAGCAGATGAATAATCTTCATATCTGGGTAGATATCGAGTATTCGATCAAGGTGACGGTGCAACATCAAGATGCCGTGTTGCTCCTTTTCAAACAAGCAGCCAACGATGAACTCCGGAGACATTGGTGTGGGTAACGGATCCGGAAATTTCGAACGATGAATCTGGAAAATTCGATCTTGGTTCAGTGCATGCACTTCGCAGTGCCAGACGCCACGCTCATCCTGCTTAAGATGATCAAAAACATAATCGGTTTCGCCGGGGCAAGAAACATCTTGATGTTGGTCCAGCATGAGCCGCAAAAGCGTCGTACCGGAACGCATGGCTCCATAAACGGCGATTAGTTTTTCTGTTTGCTTAGTCATGATTCTTATCAGCAATAATGCACTGGTGTCGACTGAATAACAAGATATCGCCTGTTTGGTTACTATCGGCGTGACGGCTACATTTACAACAATGGCCTAAAAGCTCTTCTTCTAAGCTGAAGCCCTTTACAACAAAAAACACTACCTGACCTACATCATTGTGTTTTCTAGGTAACGAGCACCAGCCGAACATTGTGCTGATGGCTCCAAAGTCGTTGTTCCTGCGCATCAATGCTGAGAGGTCTGAGCTGATCAAGCCCACTGGTCTTAGGTGCTGACTTGTCTTTGTCATCACTCTTAGGTACCACTTTATTTGTCTCACTCACATTGGGCACTGGATTATCAGTCGCGTTATGGAAATGACCATCTCTCTTAAACACATCTGGATCACGATTACTCAGCAGAATGAGCACGATCGCCAGCGTGATAATTGAGAGGATCGTGGCGCTGGCCACAATAGCTGCTGTTTCCTCAACGTAGATGTGCTTTTGCTTGGCCAGTGCGTATTGGCACTTTGCTGATGCCACAGAACTACAAAGTACGACAGCAACATAAGAAGCTGGTGAAAGACCCATCCAAGCGGCTAAAAACCACGCCAAGATCGGCATCAAGATAAGCTTGAACACAACTGATTCGCATATCGCTCGAAGATGTCTTTTGAAGACCGAGAAATCTAAGTCTAATCCGACAGCAAACAGTGCCACTGGCGCTGTGGTATTACCCAGCCAAGTCAATGTGATATTGATGGTTGAAGGGATTGTTAAATCTGCCACTGAGAGGATGATGCCAATGATCATCGCGACAAAGTAAGGCTGCTTAGCCGCGCTCCAAAGTGACTTCAAGGTACTGTTTAAAACTGAGTCGCCGTCTTCCCCATGGTGATAGTCATAGATGACTGACATCACCTGCAAGCCAATGATGAGCACAATGACACCAAGAATTCCGTAGACCGCGCCCGGCTTGCCCATCAGCAACACTAAAATTGGCAGTGCAATCATGCATGTATTTGAAAGACAAGCGGTTGCTGAAAAGTATGAGCCTTCCAGCATTGGCATGCCTCTGAACCGTGCAAAGACGAGCGCCACAATAAAAATGATGACTGTGATGAGAAGAAACGTGCCAAAGAAGGCTAAATACTGGAGGTATTCTTCGACTGGCTCGCTGGCCAAGGCCACGATAATCATGCTAGGGATCGCAACTTTCATGACGTAGCCAATCAGATTGCCCGATTGGCTGGCATCAAACTTGCCCAACTTTCGAAAAATATAGCCCGCCACGACGAATAAAAAGATCGGTATCACCACATACATTATGACGTCATAAGACATAAGCTCGCTTTACCTCTTTTTATAGATCAGAGTCTCAGAATCTGTGTGATGGGCTATCAGCTGGCAAACGTGTGTATCGTAAAAACCTGCCTCTTGACAGGATTTCTTTTTCGAAACGCCCCCAGGAATCATAATTCTAAGAAAGACAATGGCTCAGCAAACCATTTAGAGCACAAGGTTTGTGTCTAGAAACAAGTTATCCACCTCGCCTATGTTCTATTGACATGAGATATCCAGAACCCCAATACTGCTTCTATGGATGAACACAACGAACACAACTCGTCAAAGATGTCCGAAATGAAATCTGAAATAAAAGAGACCACGGGCCTACAAAGTCCCTCTGGCTCGGGTGCGGCAAATCCGGAAGCTGGTATTGCCTCAGTCCCTCACTGGATGGTGATCTTCAGTTGGCCTGGGTCATTAACATCATTTTGCTGGTCGTTAAAGGCAAAGAAAGTGCCTACTTTCGCACCAACGTGATTGAGGCGATCAATGTAGGCATTTGGCGTGTCATCTTAGATATCATTACGATTGTCATGGCTGTTACAGTCATACTTCTATTGCCTGCATGGATCTTGGGGTGCCTTGTTTTTCTCTACTGCACGGTCTTCGGCATCATTGCTGGCATTTATACAATCCAAGCAAAGACCGACACACCGTCATATCGCTATGCACTTCCGTTTCGATTTATCAAGTAACAGAAATCTAGCGATCACGAACGTTACTTCAATAGATTACACTTATACAGAATTGTTCTACCAACAAGAAACAGACTGCTCATAAGTGAAAGTACGACAATGAATGAACTCCCAGAAATGACGCCTCCGAGTCCAACCAGTAGCCCTGGTACGCCACGGCCAGACGCTGGCATTGCGTCACTTGCCTTCTGGGCATTTGTTATACCAATTCCATTTGCCAGCTTGATCATTCCTATCGTTCTCTTAAACACAAAAGGTAAAGAGAGCAAATTCGTTCGTGAAACCTCGATAGAAGCGATTAACTTCTTGATCTTTTGTTTCATCGTTGGCGTTGCCGGCGGAATTCTTGTTTTGGTGCTGGTCGGCATTTTCGTACTCATTGCACTGTACGTTTACTCACTGATTATTTGCTTGGTGGCAGCTATTCAAACAATGAGCGCGACCGAAGATACGCCCCCCTACCGCATACCATTCACAATTCGCTTGATTAATTAGCTCTCATAAAGAGCAATTGCTGTCCTGAAAACATCCAAAGATCACGGATCAGACTTGCGAGCCCCTGTCTCAAGGGCATTCGCTCTTCATTTGCTGACTCGATCTGACCCAGCGAAGTCCTGTCCAAAGCATGGTGAAGAACACCAGCAGCGCGCACCAGGTCGGCCCACCTTCACGGCGCCATTGCTCACGCCACTCCGCCATCGACTCTGGTGATCCTGGCGGCAAGGTAAAACCAATCATCATGACGATCAGGCTAATCAAAAGTGGCAAACGCCAAACACCCTGACGGCGAACGACTAACAGCTGTACTGTGAGCATGATGACCGGAAGCAAAAAGACCAGGTGCCGCATCTTGGTTTGCGGCGCAAACGCCACCATTGCGACCAACAGACCAAGCCACTCCAATGCAATTAATGGCTGCTGCGATTCATCCGTTCGACCATGGAGGCCAGTACGACCACAGAAAAGTGATTGGCCATTGATACGATAGAGAAGCCAAGCAAACAAGAAACAGATCAGCGCGGCCAGACCAATCATGCCAATGACGACCGCACCATGATCACTCCACCGGGCAAATGTACTCGCTAGTGACAAGCTGTCGCCCCAGTCCATTGGTCGAATGACCGGCAGCGGACCTTCTCCCGCTGGTAAGCCAAGCATGGACGCCATGCCCGCAAAGGCTCGCCGAAGATAATCAAGGTTGCCATACCAACCGAATACCAAGACTCCAGAAAGGACGCCGGCCAGCGCTCCTGCAATAAATCCAATCGCTGCCGACCACCAACCACGCACCACAAAGAAGGGCAGAAAAATAATGGTCTGATATTTGATGTTCGCGGCAAGGCCCAGTGCAATGCCAGCCAGCACTGGGTAGCGATTGATCCAAATCAGCCCAAGGATAATGGCCAACAAGACAATAAAGTCGATCTGGCCTTGATCAAGTTCTGCTTTGATGCGCGGAAAAAACAACAACACGCTGATAAAGAGAACCACCGGCAAAGTAGCCACATCGATCCGAGCTTTAAACCTTTTTAGAAAATTCCTGCCGCCAAACACAAGGCAAGCGGCAAGCAAAAGCACGCTGATGACCGTCCATACTACCGCCGCTGATTCAAGAGACAGCAGCGTCAGTGGAGTGAAGACAATAGCAAGTAGAGGCGGGTATATATAAGTGAGATATGGATCATCACTGTAAGCTGCAAACAGATCATCACCGTTGCGCACGGCCAGCGCCGCATCGTAGAACACGCGGATATCCATATCTGCAATTTCTGTAAATGCGGCGGCATGTATCCAGCCCAGCACAATCAACACGAGGCTCATGCCCAGCCAGCACACAAGTGCCAAAACAAGCGTCGGATGAATGCCACTCAAAGAAGATGATTGCGATGTCATTTGTTTGATACGGTTATTCCGTGCTGGCCGTCATACGATCTGATCAAATCTCTTTTTGTCTGATAAACCCAGGCTCTGTTCGCACTGTCGGCCCCTTTGGCATGCCTAGCTATATAGAAGGTAGGCCGCAAATGTACCGAGCCAGTGTGATCCACTGTAGTGACCCGATTGAAGCCCTTCCATACCGGCTGCTTGATGTGACTCAGCAGATGCCTGAAGCTGAGATACTCGTGAATCTTTATTCTCGATTTTCGCTGCGATGGCCGCGAGCATCCAGGCTCGACTGAGGTTAAGCCCATCAAGATGGCAGAGTCTTCCATCACTTCGATCACTTGGCAGGGCCGGCTCAAAAACAAAGTCCCGACCAAGCCCGGGCATGGTTCGATCAAGCCAGTCGCCAAACGCATCTTTCTTAAGAATGCGAGTCATGAGCCATGCGGCGCTCAGTGATGGGGATAAAAAGTCTTCGCCCCCTGGTTCTAAATGGAGCGCATAGTCACGGTCATCTGCAAAGTAGACCATCGCTCGATCCTTAATGAGGTTCACCATCGCCTTACAATCGACCAGTGTTGCCCAATCAAATGCCAACGTCATTGCAAAGGCAGTCTGATTGTGCGTACCAGACCGCACGGGATAGGTAAGCTTCGGAAGCCACGAAGATAAATGATCGACGGTGACTTCTACCAGCGGCTGCAGGCTCGAACGCCACTGGGCTGCTTGTTTATCTTGATGTAAAGATAGTTCAGCATCAAGCATCAGCAGCCACGCCAAACCATAGGGACGCTCAAAGCCAGGGCGACTGGAAACATATTCAGATTCGGTTTTCAGGTTTTCTTTGGTCAGACTCTGCGACAACGCTGCTCGACAGGCGGCCCCGAAATCACTGTTGCCTTCATGTCGTACCGCAAGTGCCAAGAGCCAATGACCATGCACTGCGGAGTGCCAATCAAAACAACCATAGAACGCAGGCGTCAGAGACTGTGGTGATGCGATGGCTCCAGGCGATTGCATCACATGGGTCAGATGGTATGGATATGGTCGATGCACACTATCCAGTGCCAGCTGAGCCAACCGTTGTATTTTCTGATCACTCATAAATAGACCGTGTGCACCAGAACACGTTGATTAGCGACTTGTCTCACAGCACTGGGCTGCGCAAGCGTCCACAATTTTATTGAACGTTGGGCTTGGCCGCATTGCCTGATTCGCCTGATCTGGATCTGGCATGTAGTAACCACCGATATTCATTGCTTGGCCTTGCACGCCATTGAGCTCATCGACAATCACACTTTCACTGGCTGCTAACTGCTCGGCGATTTCCACGAATTGAGCTGCTAATTCAGCATCTGCTGTTTGCGATGCCAGCGCCTGAGCCCAGTACATCGCGACATAAAAGTGGCTACCACGATTATCAAGCTCACCACACTTTCGTGATGGAGACTTATTTTCGATGAGATACTGAGCAGTTGCCTCATCAAGCGTTTCCGCAAGCACTTTCGCATGGGCATCGTTGTACTGTTCGCCAAGGTGGGCTAGCGAAGCAGCCAGTGCGAGAAACTCGCCCAACGAATCCCAGCGCAGGTGATTCTCTTTTTCAAACTGCTGCACATGTTTTGGCGCCGAACCACCAGCACCGGTTTCAAAGAGTCCCCCACCGTTCATCAGTGGAACAATGGAGAGCATCTTAGCGCTGGTGCCAACTTCAAGAATTGGAAACAGATCAGTCAAATAATCACGCAGCACGTTTCCAGTAACTGAAATCGTATCTTCCCCTGCCTTGAGTCTCTCTAGAGAGAATGTTGCTGCATCAACTGGGGCCATGATGTGGAATTCGAGTCCCTTAGTATCGTGGTCTCGGAGATAGATCTCGATCTTCTTAATGAGGTTTTCATCATGGGGCCGAGCACTATTAAGCCAGAACACCGCTGGAGCGCCAGTCGCACGTGCGCGAGAGACGGCGAGTTTGACCCAATCACTGACTGCGGCATCTTTCACCTGACACATACGCCAAATGTCACCCGTTTGAACTTCATGATGCATGAGCGTGTCGCCTGCTGCATCAACCACCCGCACTGTTCCAGGTGATTCAATTTCGAATGTCTTGTCGTGTGAACCATACTCTTCTGCCTTTTGTGCCATCAGACCAACGTTGGAAACACTTCCCATGGTCGTCGGATCAAAGGCACCGTGCTTTTGGCAAAACGCGATGGTTGCTTGATAAACCCCCGCATAACTGCTGTCAGGAATGACCGCGAGTGTGTCTTGTAGTTCACCAGCAGGATTCCACATCTGACCTGAGGCGCGGATCATTGCTGGCATTGAAGCATCAATAATGACATCACTTGGTACATGCAGGTTGGTAATTCCGCGATCAGAGTCAACCATCGCTAAATCGGGGCAGCTTTCATAGATCTTCTTAATGTCATTTTCAATGGCTTGCTTTTGATCTGCAGGCAAGCTTTCAATCTTGCTCATCAGATCGCCGAAGCCGTTGTTGACGTCGACACCAAGCTTATTGAAGGTCTGACCATATTCTTCAAAGAGTGCTTTGAAATACACACGCACAGCATGTCCAAAGATGATGGGATCTGAGATCTTCATCATCGTCGCCTTCATGTGCAGCGAAAAGAGCAAGCCTTGCGATCGAGCATCAGCAACTTGTTTCTCTAGAAAGTGAATCAGAGCCGCTTTGCTCATGAAAGTTGCGTCAATGATCTCGCCAGCAAGTAGCTCAATATCTTCTTTCAGAACAGTCACGGTGCCATCACTGGACACATGTTCAATGCGAACCTTGGTGGCCTCTCGAACCTCTACTGATTTTTCATTTGAAAAGAAGTCGCCTTCTGACATCGTGACCACATGGGTCTTGCTTTGGGGTGACCACGCGCCCATGGAGTGTGGGTTCTGACGGGCATATTCTTTGACGGCCTTGGGGGCACGTCGGTCAGAATTGCCTTGACGCAAGACAGGGTTGACGGCGCTGCCCTTGACCATGTCATAGCGTTCTTTGATCTGCCGCTCTTCATCATTGGATGGCTCTTCTGGATAATCAGGCAGGTCGTATCCCCGTGCTTGCAGCTCGGCAATCGCTGCTTGAAGCTGTGGCACTGATGCGCTGATATTGGGCAGCTTGATGATGTTTGCATCGGGAGATTCAGCAAGCTCACCAAGCTCAGTGAGCGCATCAGGTATTTGCTGGTCCTTGGTGAGCCGATCAGGAAAATGCGCCACGATTCGGCCGGACAAAGAGATATCCCGCGTTTCAATCTCGATGTTGGTATGCCCGGCAAAAGCGCGAACAATCGGCAAAAAAGAATACGTTGCGAGGGCTGGGGCCTCATCGGTGTGGGTATAAATGATGGTTGGTGATGCTGACATGCTGGTGCTTATTCTCGCTAAAAATGAAAGGTCAGAAAATGGGCTCATTGGGAATCCCAGAGCCACGTATTCTAACCGATCTGAAGGCCGCTGATGCTCAACACCATGTCAACCATTCGAGCCTGCTAGGCACTGCCAAATAGCGCGACGGCAGCGCTACTGCGACGGAAACAGGCCGTTCTGGAATCAACCAAGAATCTGAGATGGGGCTGGTCGCTGACCTATTGGAAGAGAAGGTAGCTGTCTGGATTATCTGGCAAGAACCAGTGCCAACCAGAAATCGCCAGTGCGTTAAAGGCGTTGGCAAGAATCACGATGCCGAAAATCCAAATGGTGACATGCGAGAACCAGCGCATCTTGCGATTGTTTTCGGCCACCAACTTGTCACCAACTAACAGGGTGATACCACTGATAATGATGATCACTAAGAAGATCACGACAGACCATGTATAGAGGTGCCAACCAAAGACTGGTGTGCCATATCCTTTGTCACCAGGCGCGATGTGCAGCAAGTCTTGACGAGCCGCTTGGGAAAGACCGCCAACCGCAGCCAAAATGGCCATGCCAAAACCAGCGGCCAAGACTGACATGCCAATGTGGTGATGACGACGCCCACTGAGAATAATGTAGGCTGGTCCCATCGCTGCCAGAATCATCGACATGCGCTGCAAGAGACACAGCGGACATGGAAACTCTTTCCCAGAAATTTGGACAACAAAGGCACCAACCAGCACCGCGCAGATGCCAAGGATGTATAAGTGAAGCAAGACATATTCAATCTTTGACCACATAAATATTGCTCACAGACTGATGGGGAGAGGGTCGGTAACGTGATGCCAGAACAGAAGTGAGATAATGACTAAGCAACTGATAAAGAGAGAAACCACTAACCAGCGTTTCTGGATACGGGCGCTGACCAGCGTGGCAAACAGCAGAAGAAATATCAGTGCAGCAACCATTTCATCGCTCCAAAGGTTATGAGAGGTCTTCAGGCCTCATCATGATGCCGTCTTATCAGGCCACAAGAACGACTCACGCCTGTCTGAGAATCTTCATCGGCCCAGAGGGGTCGGCAAGCAGCAACAATTTTCTGTTTGCCTCCTTTTTGTCCCCTTTCATACATAGACCACCAATAGGATGTGGAACCATGAGATCAAGCATTGCCATCTTGACGACCACCACATCGCTTCTTGCGATGAGTTGCATCTTGAGCATCTCAGCCCTTGCTGATGCGAAACAAGACAGTCCTACCCCAGAAACGAAACCTGCGACCCCAGCCTCAAAGCAACCCAACATCATTCTTTTGATCTCTGATGATCAATCGTGGGATGGCCTTTCGGTTCGTATGGATCCGCAGAACCCACGTTCAGCCAGTCCACTGGTGCAAACGCCCAACCTTGAAAAGCTTGCTGCCCAGGGCACTCGTTTTTCAAACGCCTATGCACCGGCGCCGGTGTGTTCACCAACGCGGGCCAGCATTCTCACCGGCAAAAGTCCAGGGCAGTTGCACTGGACGAAGGCTGGTCCCAATGTGCGCGCTACGCAAGGCTACAAACTTAATCCACCGACCAACAAACAACGTGTCGACAGTGCAGAAGCGACGGTGGCCGAAATGCTTAAGCGCGCTGGTTACCGCACCGCTCACTTTGGCAAGTGGCATCTCAATAGCAACGGACCTGGCGCCCACGGCTATGACGTTCATGATGGCATGACTGGCAATGAAGATGCCATCCCCCATAAAGACCCCAACCCCGTTGATATCTTTGGCATGACCGAACGAGCCGAAGCCTTTATTGATCAGAGCGTTGCTGAAAAGAAACCTTTCTTTATACAGATGTCTTACTACGCGCTGCATCACCCTGAGAATGCCAACGCTGCCACCATTGAAAAATACCGGCAACGAAGTCGGCGCGGCAACGAACGCGCTCTTGGCATGGCGGCGCTCGCTGAAGATCTCGACACGGGTGTCGGGCAACTCATTGATTACGTTGACCAAATTGGGTTAGGCGACAACACCTACATCATCTATATGTCTGACAATGGTGGCGCTCGTAGCGCTTTGCGTGGCGGTAAGGGTGGCTTGTGGGAAGGTGGCATTCGCGTACCGTTCATTATGCGCGGCCCTGGTATCGCGGCCAATGCGACGCAAGACACCACGATTGTTGGCTATGACCTGCTACCGACCTTTGTTGAGATGGCCGGGAGCGAAGAAGCAATTCCCCAAGGTGTTGAAGGTGGCAGCTTCCTCCCTCTGGCGACTGGAAAAACAGATCAGGTCACGCGTTCGAAAGACTTTGTCACGTTCCACTTCCCCCACTATCAGGGGTCAGATGGACCACAGTCAGCGCTGATCCAAGGCAACATGAAGCTGGTTGAAAATTATGACAGCGGCAAAGTCTTGCTCTTTGATCTTTCGACCGATCCTGGCGAATCACAGGATCTCTCCCTGGCCCAGCCACAGCGAGCCGCTGAGCTTCAGCGTCTGATGCGGACCCACCTCGACGAGATTCAGGTGGGCTGGCCAACCCAAAACCCGGTTTATGATCCGAATCGTCCTGCTTCCGAGCAACCTGACAAGGTGGAGCGTCCTCGGCGAGAGAACCAAGGTGGTGGGCGTGGGGGTCGCGGTGGACGCGGTGGACGCGGCAATCAGGGCGGCTTCTGAATCACACTATTTTGCAACTACTGCCGGCGTCGATAAATTGGCCATATGGTCACCCCTGAAGAGAAGTCAACAGACACCCCACCGGTCACGCCGAAGAATAAGATTGAAGGCCAGCCAGAAGTCACCCCATCGCTGACAGGCAGCGAACATGCAGCGGTGATCCCCACGGCTTACGACTTCTTTATCGCTGTGACAGCGGTGGTCACAATCTTCCTCACGATCTGGCGACTGCTTCTGACTGATGGCAGTGAGTCTGCTCGGCTGCTCGACATTTTCGATTACTTTTTCTGTCTCATCTTCTTCATCGACTTTCTGCGCAACTTTATTAAAGCGCCGTCCAAGAAGCACTACATGATCACCTGGGGTTGGTTGGATCTCATTTCATCTATTCCTGCCACCCCTACCTTGCGCTTTATCAGGGTCTTGCACATCCTGCGCATTTTGCGTGTGATTCGCTCGATCCGAATTTTGACTGATGTGTTCCAGCGTGATCGCCCCGCGGCGGTGATTGCTCTTGCTTTGATACTCGTCATCGCTGGCATGATGGGCATTTGTGTAGCCGTGCTCGCCGTGGAACGACAGGCCCCAGGTGCCAACATCAAGACTGCTGAAGATGTCGCTTGGTGGGCGGTGGTCACCGCCTCAACGGTTGGCTATGGCGAACACTATCCGATCACACACACGGGTCAGATTCTCGCCGTGGTCCTGATGATCTTTGGCATCGGCATGTTCGCCGCTTTGGCTGGTAGCTTGGCGGGGATTCTCTTGCAGCCTGCTTCACGAGAACGAGAGACCACTCAGATTCTTAAACAGATGCGACAACTGCACAGTCGTATGTATGACATTGAGGGTCATGTCAGGACGCATCGACGAAGTCACTACTCGGCTGCTGAAGCCAACAAGTGGTTTGAGCAGTTCCAGTGGTTACAGCGCATGTTGGTGGTCAACGGACCTCGGGGTTTAGTCAACGACCAATTCACTGAACTTGATGTCCAGCGTGATGGTGTGTTGGAGCGTGACCTGCTGGTGATTGATATTAATCACAAGATGGGTGCGGTGCATATGGGTAGTTTGCGAGATATTCCTGAATCGACGCATTTTTCAGCACGGTTTGACATTCCTGCCGATGGCCATTTTCATGCGGTTTTGATTGGCAAAGATGGCGAGGTCAAGGTTCGCCGTGAAGAGATCATCAAAGTGAAGGAACTCTTTAAGATTATTGACTCGATGCCGATGCGACAAGATGAGATCAATGCCAAAAAATAACAAAGAACGTTATGCTAGTCATTGATATGCGAGCATTGCACGACGTGTTGCGAATCACATTAGGGCTTCTGCTCGTTGCATCAATACTCATGGCTTGTGGGAATAAGAATATGACAACTGATCAACCGAACACTGATTCACAGCCTCAATTTTCCAAAGCCCAGTCCAACGAGTGGTTTGGCACGGCTCGCTGGCAGAATCGCATGTTGGTTTTTTGCGGCCCCGCGGCGACCACTGAGCGTCAGCTTGCGGTGATGCAAGCGGCGCAAGCGGAAGTACTCGATCGTGACATGTTGATCATTGACATCAACGGTCCCATGGCGGCAGTGCATCTTGGCGAAGCTGAACCGGCCCCTGATTCACTTTATTTTACCGATCGTTTTGAGATGCCCACGGACGGTTCGTTCCAGGTTGTGTTGATTGGTAAGGATGGCTTGGTCAAGGAGCGCCGCGACGATGTCTTTGAAGTAGCGGAGATGGTCTCAATCATCGACGCCATGCCGATGCGACGTGATGAGATGCGCGGCGACGAGTAAGCCTCGCCGGTAGCGCAAATAAAGCACTCGGCGAAGGCTATTAGTCCTGTCATATTTTTATCTTGCCTGAGACCCTCTCTACTGCGATCTGGGTCGGCGCTGCCACTTGTCTTGGTCAGTCGGGGTAAGATGGTTTTTTGCGTCAGAGTGCATCACCCATGAGCTGGTGTGACTTGCCA